>JALYIX010000228.1 GCA_030775565.1 Pseudomonadota bacterium
GTTCCGGCCGGCGGGGCGCGGGGCCTGGCCGGCCGTGCTGCTGTGGCCCGACATCCTGGGCTTGCGACCGGTGTTTCGCGAGATGGGGCGGCGGCTGGCGGCGCAAGGCTATGTCGTGCTGGTCCCCAATCCCTTCTATCGCACGCGCCGCGCGCCGATCGTCACGGGCCCGTTCGACTTTGGCGACAAGGTCGCGATGGGCAAGCTCATGGAACTCAAGGCCACGCTGAGCGATGCCCGGATCGACAGCGACACCGCCTCGTTGCTCGGCTTTCTCGATGCGCAGCGATCGGTCGACCGGCGCCGGGGCATGGGCGTGCAGGGCTATTGCTTCAGCGGACCGTTCGCGTTCCGCGCCGCCGCGCTTCATCCGGCGCGGGTCCGTGCCGTGGCGACTTTCCACGGCGGCGGGCTGGTCACCAAGGAGGCCGACAGCCCGCACCTGCTGATCCCGAAGGCGCGGGCGGCGTTCCTCGTCGCCGTCGCCCAGAACGACGATCATAACCAGCCCGACGCGAAGGACATCCTCAAGGCAGGCTTCGCCGCCGCCAGGCGACCTGCAACGGTCGAGGTGTTTCCCGCCGATCATGGTTGGACCGTCGCCGGGAGCCAGACCTACAATGAGGCGGCCGCCGAGCGTGCCTGGGCAGAATTGCTGCGGCTGTACCGCGCCAGGCTGTCCTGACCGGGCCGACTATCCGTTGAGGGCGGCTGCGGCGTCCTCGTCGAGCTTCTTGCCGCGACGATAGGCGTCGCGGTCGGTGATGCCGGCGAGGTAGGCGGTGAAGGCCGGGCGGGGCTCGAGCAGGCCGAACATCGTCATGAAGCCGATCTGCGAGCCGATGACGACATCGGCGGCGCTGAAGCGGTCGCCCGCGACGTATCGCTTGCCCGCGATGGCGTGCTCGAGCGTGTCGACCGCGCGGTCGAAGCTGCCATAGCCGAACATGCGTTGTTTCTGCGCATCGGGCTCCCACCCTGCCGACTTGTTGGTGAAGGCAGCCTCGATCGGGCCCGAGGCGAAGAAGGTCCAGCGGTAGTAGTCGGCGCGCTCGGCCGGGGGCGGGGCGAGCCCGGCCGCGGGGAAGGCATCGGCGAGATAGAGGCAGATCGCGGCGACCTCGGTGACGGTCTGGCCGCGATGGACGATCGCCGGGATCTTCTGCATCGGGTTGATGGCCTTGTAGGCGTCGCCCTTGAGCGTGCCGTCATAGGTCAGGATTTCGGTCTCGTAGGGCTGGCCGACCTCCTCGAGCATCCAGCGCACGATCTGCCCGCGCGATTGCGGATTGGTGTAGAATTTGAGGTCGGTCATGACTTGGCTCCTGTCGTCCTGGCCTTGTCGGCCTCGGTCCAGTCGCGGAAGCGGTCCATGTCGTCGGACTGGCGAAGGATCTTGGCGTTGGGGTCGATGATGACGTGCGCCTGCGGCGAGGGCAGCGTCAACTGGCCCTTGCCCCCGGACATGGCGAGGGTCTGAAGCTGGCCGTCGACCGAAACCTCGACCGGCATCGGGAAGGGCAGGCCGCCCGGGGTGCGCCACTGGAGTGACAGCGTCCCGCCCGCGCGATGCTGGTCGAGCAGCGGCAGGCGGGCGTGGCGCAGGTAGACGTCGAAGAACCAGCTAAGGTCGCGCTTGCTCTCCTGGCTGGCGATCGCGACAAACTCGTCGGTCGAGCCGAAGCGGGGGGCGAAATTGCCCGGGGCGGGGTCGGGGCGGCCATAGACGAGGCGGCGGACCGAGCGGAAGAAGGCCTCGTCGCCGATCAGCCCGCGCAGGCTGTGGAGGATCCATGCGCCCTTGTTGTAAATGTCGAGCCCGGGGCCGGTCGTCTTGTCATAGACCTGCTCCTCGGTGCGGTGGGTGCCGGTGACGATCGCATGGCGGTTCATGATCGTCCCGCGGATCTTCCACAGCCAGGCGTCATAGGCCATCCGCCCGCCGCGCCACTCGGCATAAAGCGGTTGCATGTAGGTGCCGAAACCTTCGTGCAGCCACATGTCGTCCCAGTCGCGATTGGTCAGCTGGTTGCCGAACCATTCATGGCTGAACTCGTGCTGGAACAGCCAGTCGAATCCCTCGGGCGCCTGTTTGTAGGCATTGCCGTAGGCGTTGATCGTCTGATGCTCCATCCCGAGGTGGGGGGTCTCGACGACCCCGACCTTCTCGGCGCCGAACGGATAAGGGC
>JALYIX010000229.1 GCA_030775565.1 Pseudomonadota bacterium
CGGCGACCTGGGCCGCTCGGTGTTCGACTCGCAGCCGGTGCTGGCCAAGCTGGGCCAGTACTTCCCGGCCACCCTGGAGCTGTCGCTGGGCGCGATGCTGGTGGCGGTCGTGGTCGGCATCCCGGCCGGCGTGCTAGCCGCGGTGCGCCACCGCGGCGCGATCGACGCGCTGACCATGAGCGCGGTGCTGCTGGGCGTCTCGATCCCGGTCTTCTGGCTGGGCTGGATCCTGGTCTACCTGCTGGCCGTGCTGCCCTCGCACGCCGGGCTCAACCTGTTCCCGATCTCGGGCCGCATCTCGCTGACCTACTACGTGCCGGCCCGCACCCATCTGCTGGTGCTCGACGCGCTGCTGGCCGGCAACGGGCGGGCCGCGCTCGACGCGCTCTGGCACCTGGTGCTGCCGGCGCTGACGCTGGGCACGATTCCGCTCGCCATCGTGGCCAAGATCACCCGCAGCGGCATGCTCGAGGTGCTGCAGTCCGACTACATTCGCACCGCCCGCGCCAAGGGGCTGGGCGAGCCCAACGTGGTCGTGCACCACGCGCTGCGCAACGCGCTGATCCCGATCATCACCGTGCTCGGGCTGCAGACCGGGCTGCTCTTGGGCGGCGCGGTGCTGACCGAGTCGATCTTCGCTTGGCCGGGGGTCGGTCGGCTGGCCTTCGAGGCCATTTCCAACCGCGACATGCCGCTCATCAACGGCTGCGTGCTGCTCTTCGCGGTCGTGTTCGTCGTCGTCAACACGGTTGTCGATCTGCTCTATGCTGTCGCGAACCCGAGAATCCGATACAGCTAGAGTGACCCCGGCTCCGCGCCTTGCTTGACATCTCCGACGCGGAGTTCGCGCTGCTGCGCGACGCGATCCGCGAACGGTTCGGGCTGTTCTACGACGACCAGAAGCGCTTTCTGCTGCTGAGCCGCTTGCAGACCCGCCTGGCCAAGCGCGGGTTCGAGACGTACCGCGCCTACGTCGCCTACCTGCGCAGCGACCCGCGCCGCGAGGAGGAGTGGACCGACCTCGCCTCCGTCCTCTCCAACAACGAGACCTACTTCTTCCGCGAGCGGGCGCAGCTTACCGCGCTCGCCGGTCCGGTGCTCGCCGAGCTGCAAGCGCGCTCGTCGCGGCTGCGGCTGTGGTCGGCCGCCTGCTCGTCGGGCGAGGAGCCGTACTCGCTGGCCATGACGCTGCTGGAGACCGGCACGCTGGCCGACTCGCTGATTTCGATTCGGGCCACCGACATTTCGCCGCGCGTGCTCGAGCTGGCCGAGCGCGGCTACTACCGGGCGCTCTCGTTCCGCGCCACCGAGCCGGCGCTGATCCAGAAATGGTTCGCCCCGCAGGGGGACGGGTTCGCTATCGCGGAGCGGGTCAAGCGGCTCGTCCAGTTCGGCCGGCTCAACCTGCTCGACGGGGCGCGGGTCGCCGCCGAGGGCCCCTTCGACGCGATCTTCTGCCGCAACGTGCTGATCTATTTCGACAAGCCGACCCAGAAGCGAGTGGTGGAATCGTTCGCTCGCGCGCTGCGGCCGGGAGGCTATCTGTTCTTGGGCCACGCGGAATCGCTCTTCCACCTCACCGACCTGTACGAGCCGATCGTCGGCCCCGACGCGATCGTCTACCGCCTGCGCGCGCCGGTCGTCGCCTGATGAATACCGTGATAGACCGAGCGCAGCAGCATCGTGCCATGCTGGCCAGGTTCCGGCGAGGGCGGGCGTGGGGGCCCCACGCGAAGCGTGGGGGGCGCGGAGCCTGGGGCGGAGCGCCGTGCAAATGAGTTCGCGCGACATCACGGTCGTCGTGACCGACGACTCGGCGTTCATGCGGCGCGCCATCCAGAAGATGCTGGAGAAGGAAGCCGACATCCGGGTGGTCGGCAGCGCCGCCAGCGGCGAGGAAGGGATCGCGCTGGTCGAGCGGCTGCGGCCCGACGTCGTCACCATGGACGTCGAAATGCCGGGCATCGGCGGCCTGGAGGCGGCGCGGGCGATCGTCGCGCGGCGCGGGCCGCCGATCATCATGGTCTCGGCGGTCACCCGCGAGGGCGCCGAGACGACCCTGCGCGCGCTCGAGGCCGGCGCGGTCGACTTCATCCCCAAGCCCGACTCGGCGCTGATCGACATCGTCAACGTCCAGCGCGAATTGGTCGAGAAGGTCAAGCACTTCGGTGCTCGCGGGGCCTACCTGCGCTCGATGCGCGAAAGCGCGCGGCTGCCGCGGGCTGACGTCGCCGAGGCGCTCAAGCCGCGCGTCTCGCCGCCGCCGGTCGCCCCGCCGCCCCGCAC
>JALYIX010000230.1 GCA_030775565.1 Pseudomonadota bacterium
ACCGGGTGCACCGACCCGCGTGGGGTCTCGCGCGAAGGCAGCGACAGGTCGAGCCGCTCGGTCGCCAGTCGCGCGTCGAGCTCGGCCGCTTCGAGCTCGGCCTTGCGCGCTGCGATCCCCTGCGCCGCTTCCTCGCGCCGCGCATGGATCCTCGGCCCCTCGATCGCGCGCTCCTCGGGCGACATGCCCCCAAGCGACTTCAGCAGGGCGGTAATCTCGCCCGACTTGCCGAGCAGCGCGACGCGCACCGCGTCGAGCGCTTGCAAAGTGTCGGCGGCGGCGATGCGATCGGTCAGGTCCATGCCGCGCGCTCTAGCCGGGGCGGCCCCCAAAATGCAAAGAGCACGGCCAAGGAGTTCGCCCGATGCCGCCATGGCCAGTCCTCACCGCCGAGCGCGATCACCCGACCTTTGCGCTGCTCCACCTCGCCAGCCAGATGCTCGGCAAGCTGCGCGTCGCCAATGCGGTGTGGAGTAACCACGGCTGGCACGTCGCGCTCCACCCCGACGCCGCCGGCCTCGCCACCGCGCCGACCGCCGCTCCCCACGGCCGCAGCTTCACCTTGGCGCTCGATCTTTGCCGCCACGCCATTGCCCTGCGCATCAGCGACGGCACCGCCGACGAACTCCCGCTCGCTGCCGCGACCGTCGCCGACCTCCACGCCGGCCTCGTCGCCATGCTCGACCGGCACAATCTCCCCTCGCACTTCAATTCCGCCCCGAGCGAAGTGCCCAACCCGGTGCGCTTCGCCGACGACCACGCGCCGCGTGCCTACGACCCAGCCTCCGCGCGCCGCCTGCGCGACGCCCTCGCGCTGATCGTCCCGATCTTCGCCCGCTTCCGCGCCGGGTTCGCGGGCAAGGCGAGCCCGGTCCACTTGTTCTGGGGCGCCTTCGACCTCGCCGTCACCCGCTTCTCGGGCCGCCCGGCGCCGCCGCATCCCGGCGGAGTCCCCGGCCTGCCCGATCGAATCACCCGCGAAGCCTATAGCCACGAAGTGTCGAGCGCCGGCTTCTGGCCCGGCGGCGTGACCAGCGCCGAGCCGATGTTCTACAGCTACCCCTACCCCGAGCCCGCCGGCTACCGCGCCACCCCGCTCACCGCCGGCCGTTTCGACGAAAGCTATGGCGAGTTCGTCCTGCCCTACGCCGAGGTCCGCGCCGCGCCCGACCCCGAGGCGATGCTGACCCTATTCCTCGCCGAAACCTACGCCGCCGCCGCCGACCTCGCTCACTGGGATCGGCACGCGCTCGAGCGCCAACCGGTCGCACCTTGACCAGCATCATGCCCGGCCCCCGCATCCTGGTCGACGCCGACGCCTGCCCGGTGAAGGACGAAATTTACCGCGTCGCCTACCGCCGTGGCGTGCCCGTGCGGATCGTCAGCAACAGCCACCTCCGCGTCCCCGCCCACCCGCTGGTCGAGCGCATCGTCGTGTCGGACAGTTTCGACGCCGCCGACGACTGGATCGCCGAGCAAGCCGGCCCCACCGACGTCGTCATCACCGCCGACATCCTTCTCGCCGAACGCTGCCTCAAATCGGGTGCGCAAGTCCTCAGCCCCACTGGAAAGCCCTTCACTCCCGGCTCGATCGGAAGCGCCGTCGCAATGCGCGCGATCATGGCCGACCTGCGCGTCGGCGGCGACGCGATCGGCGGACCGCCCCCCTTCACCAAGGCCAACCGCTCAACCTTCCTGCAGGCGCTCGACCAGGCCCTCGTCGCCGCCGACCGCCGCTGATCGCGACCCGCTGGCAACCCCTCCCCGAAAGGCGTATTCTCTCCCTCCCCAGCGGGAGAAGCGCCATGCACCATGACGGCGACGAAATTCATGTCAGCGAACAGGAAGCCTCGGGCGGCGAACCACCTCGTTCGCTGGGTCCTCGGCGTCTCGCTGATCCTGGTCGTCGGCCTGCTCTCGGCAGTATGGATCTTCGGCGCGGCCGGCTGACCCGCCCGCGCCGAAGCGTTCGTTACTTGCCCTTGCCGCCCTTCAGCTCGACTAGAATCGCGTCCATCGGCTTGCCCGAAAGGTTGGTCGGCTTGTGCGCCCCGCCCGGCGCCCACGCCGCGGTTCCGGCCTTGGCGACGTCCTTGATCGTCTTGCCATTTGCCAGCAGGAAGCTGTTGTTCGCATCGCTGAGGTAGGTGATCACGCTGTTGGGATGCGAGTGCATGACGCTCGTCTCGTGCGGCCCATAATGGATCTTCAGCACGCGCACCTGCGCATTGTCGACCAGCACCGTGTAATGCTTGGGATCGACCTTCACCGCATCCTGCGCGAACGCGGCCGTCCCGGCGAAAATTGCAAGTGTCGTGGCCACAGTGGCCCAAGCAATCAGCTTCATGATCCTGTCTCCTGAATACGCTCCCCCCAAGGGTGCGATGTGGCACGCAAGGCCGACGCAACAGGTACGCCCCCGAGTGTAGGCGCGCTGTGGTTCAGCGCAAGGGAGGTCGCGGACGCGCACGAACGTGGCAGCGCCGGCAGGGGCCCAGAGAAAATTCGCCGCCGGACTAGGCGCTTACTCGGTCGCTGGCAGGTATAATTCGCTGCCATGCTCGCGATAGGTCTTGCTCATCCGCGCCATGCCAGCCTCGGCCTCCTCGACCGCGATCGAGCTCTCGAGCGGGGCATTCTGCTTGGCAGCGAAATCGCGCACTTCCTGCGAGATTTTCATCGAGCAGAATTTTGGCCCGCACATCGAACAGAAATGTGCCGTCTTGGCGCCTTCCGCGGGGAGCGTCTGGTCATGGTAATTTTCCGCCGTGTCGGGATCGAGCGACAGATGGAACTGGTCGCGCCAGCGGAACTCGAAGCGCGCCCGCGACAGCGCATCGTCGCGCAGTTTCGCGCTCGGGTGCCCCTTCGCCAGGTCGGCCGCGTGGGCAGCAAGCTTGTACGTCACCACGCCCACCTTCACATCGTCGCGGTCGGGCAGGCCGAGGTGCTCCTTGGGCGTCACATAACAAAGCATCGCCGTCCCGAACCAGCCGATCATCGCCGCGCCGATCCCGCTCGTGATATGGTCATAGCCCGGTGCGATGTCGGTCGTCAGCGGCCCCAATGTATAGAAAGGCGCCTCGCCGCAGACCTCGAGCTGCTTGTCCATATTCTCCTTGATCTTGTGCATCGGGACATGCCCCGGCCCCTCGATCATCACCTGGACATCCTGCGCCCACGCCCGCTTGGTCAGTTCACCGAGCGTGTAGAGTTCGGCGAATTGCGCCTCGTCATTGGCGTCCGCGATCGACCCCGGCCGCAACCCGTCGCCGAGCGAATAAGCGACGTCATAGGCCTTCATGATCTCGGTGATCTCGTCGAACCGCTCGTAGAGGAAACTCTCCTTGTGGTGGGCGAGGCACCATTTCGCCATGATCGACCCGCCGCGGCTGACGATCCCGGTGACTCGCTTGGCGGCGAGCGGGACGTAGGGCAGCCGCACCCCGGCATGGATCGTGAAATAGTCGACCCCCTGCTCGGCCTGCTCGATCAGCGTATCGCGGAAAATTTCCCAGTTGAGGTCCTCGGCAACCCCGCCGACTTTCTCGAGCGCCTGGTAAATCGGCACGGTCCCGATCGGCACCGGCGAATTGCGCACAATCCACTCGCGCGTGTCGTGAATGTTGCGCCCGGTCGAGAGGTCCATGACCGTGTCCGCGCCCCAGCGGATCGACCAGACCATCTTGTCGACCTCGGCGGCGACGTCCGACGCGACCGCAGAATTGCCGATGTTGGCATTGATCTTGACGAGGAAATTCCGCCCGATCGCCATCGGCTCGCTCTCGGGATGGTTGATATTGTTGGGGATGATCGCCCGCCCCCGCGCCACTTCGTCGCGAACGAACTCGGGCGTGACGAAATCAGGAATCGCGGCGCCGAAGCTCTGCCCGTCGCGAACCGTGCCGAGCGCCTGTTCGCGCCCGAGATTCTCGCGATGCGCGACATATTCCATCTCGGGGGTGATGATCCCGCGGCGAGCATAATACATCTGGCTGACATTGGCCCCGGCCTTCGCCCGCAACACCCGCCGGCGCACGTTCGGGAACGGCGCGACCCCGCCCGACCGATCGGGCCCAAGCTGGCCATTATCCTCGGGCCGCACCTCGCGCTGCGCGACCTCCTCGACATCGCCGCGCGCACGGATCCACTCGCGCCGCAGCTCGGGCAGCCCACCGTCGATATCGATTTTCACGGACGGATCGGAGTAAGGCCCCGACGTATCGTACAGCACCACCGGCGGCTCGCCGCACGACGGCTCCAGATCGACCGCGCGCATCGCCACGAGAATGTCGGGCTTGCCCGGCACCGCGAGATGGACCTTGCGCGACCCGCGGATCGGGCCGGTGGTAACGACCGGTGTTTCGCCGCGGGGGGTTGCTGCAATCTTGGGGTCGATATCGGCCATGCTTCACGCTCCAGTAGGGCCGGGCCGCGGGCGAGGACCAAGTGGCCGTGCCCGCCAGTCCTGTGACCGGCCGCGCGCCCACTCCCTACGCCGGTGTAACCCGGATCAGGTTCAGCGGGTCGCAGGGAGCAAAGCCTGCCTCTCAGCTCGTGCGAGCTCCCCGGGGAAGTATGGGTTATAGGGCGTGACCGACCCCAGCGCCAGTGTCCGCGTTCGGCCTGGGATGCACCTCGTCACGATCCTCTTGCCCCTCCCCCGCAACGATGGTTGGGCGCAACCCCGGGGCGCATCGCCGGCGTCCGCCGCGCACTGGTCGATCGGATGGGCGGAGTGACCGCCTTCGCCCGCGCACTCGTCGAGGGCGAGTGGGCTGAAGGCCGCGCCATGGCGCATGACGACATCAACACCGTCGAAGTCATGGTCGACGGAATCGACGGCGGCTGGTGAGGCGATTATCGCGAAACGATCGAACGCGACT
Organism: Pseudomonadota bacterium; assembly: GCA_030775565.1. Lineage (GTDB taxonomy): Bacteria > Pseudomonadota > Alphaproteobacteria > Sphingomonadales > Sphingomonadaceae > Sphingomicrobium. The sequence continues at coordinate 4,887 of JALYIX010000230.1, forward strand.
TCGCCCCGGACGAAATCCTGATCCGCGCGGTCGCGGTCGGGCGGCTCTAGCGTCGCCGCCGCCAATTGGGTGGGGAAGTATTTTAGACTAAATAGCGCGCACATGTGCGCCAGACCGTCGATGTTACAATCGCCGTTGATGTGGTGATCTGGCTGCAAACGATTTAGCCAGCGCAAGAAGGTCCAACGCATATCTTTGTTCAAACCGTTTCTCCCCGATCCGGTGCTGCTCGGCATGATGCGCCGAACACAAACTCACGGTCCAGCGATCGGACGGCTTCAGTCCGACCCCGCCGTCAGTCCCGCTGCGAACGTGGGCGCATTCGATGGGAATGCTGAGGCATCCTGGCACGCAGCAATGATGACGGCGGACCCAGGCGCGATGACCGGGGCATTCCCGCTCAGGGG
>JALYIX010000231.1 GCA_030775565.1 Pseudomonadota bacterium
GATGTACGACGGATCGACCGCCTGCTGGGAAGCGATCGGCATGGCGCGGCGGATCACGCGGCGCACCGGGGCGATCCTGTCGTCGGGGCTCCACCCGCATTATGTCTCGGTGGCGAAGACCATGGCGCGGTTCACCGGCGATAAGCTCGACACCGCGGTGCCATCGTTCGAGGGAACCGATAGCGAGCGGCTGATTGCCTCGATCACGAAGGAGACGAGCTGCGTCGTCGTCCAGTACCCCGACATCCTCGGGCGGATCGAGGACCTCACCCCGATCGCCGACGCCGCGCATGCCGCGGGCGCATTGCTCATCGCCGTGGTGACCGAGCCGGTCGCATTGGGGCTGATCAAGGCGCCGGGCGAGATGGGCGCGGACATCGTCGTCGGCGAGGGCCAGTCGATCGGGGTCGGGCTGCAGTTCGGCGGGCCTTATGTTGGCCTGTTCGCGACGCGCGAAAAATATGTCCGGCAGATGCCCGGACGGCTGGCGGGGGAAACGATAGACGCCGAGGGCAAGCGCGGCTTCGTGCTGACCCTGTCGACTCGCGAACAGCATATCCGGCGCGAGAAGGCGACGAGCAATATCTGCACCAACTCGGGGCTGTGCGCGCTGGCGTTCAGTGTCCACATGACCCTGCTCGGCGCGAAGGGGCTCGGCCAGCTCGCCGCGATCAACCACGCGCGGGCGGTCGAGGTCGCGGGACGGCTGGCCGCGATCCCTGGGGTCGAGCTGGTCGGGAATGCCTTTTTCAACGAGTTCACGCTCAACTTGCCGGTCGAGGCGCGGCCCGCGGTTCATGCGATGGTCGAAAAGGGCGTGCTTGGCGGGGTGTCGCTCGGGCGGCTCTATCCGGGGGAGGCGAGCCTTTCGCGCGGCCTCGTCATTGCCGTGACGGAGACCGTTACCGACGAGGATATCGACGCGCTCGAAGCAGCGCTGGCGGAGTGCTGCGCGTGACCATCAACCCCTCCGGCTGGCGCCCCGCGAGCCCTAGCGATGTCCATGGCGAGACGCCCGCCACCACCACCGGTAACCGCGCGCTCATGCTCGAGGAGCCGTTGCTGTTCGAAATCGGCTCGGTCGACCAGACGGGCGTCGATTTCGCCGAGGTGAAGGTTGCGGGCGCGGGCAAGCTTGCCGGCCTCACCCGCTCAGCGCTCGACCTCCCGGGTCTGTCCGAACCCGAGACTGTGCGCCATTACACGCGCCTGTCGCGCCAGAATTATGCGATCGACCTGGGACTGTTTCCGCTCGGATCGTGCACGATGAAGCATAATCCGCGGCTCAACGAGAAGATGGCGCGGCTGCCCGGCTTCGCCGACATCCACCCGATGGCGCCGCAGGAGACGGTGCAGGGCGCGCTCGAGCTGATCGACACGCTGGCACACTGGCTGATCACGCTGACCGGCATGTCGGCGGTGGCGATGAGCCCCAAGGCGGGTGCACATGGCGAGCTTTGCGGGATTCTGTCGATCCGTGCCGCTCTCGAGGCCCGCGGTGATGCGCGCTCGGTCGTGCTGGTGCCCGAAAGCGCGCACGGCACCAATCCCGCCACCGCCGCCTTCGCCGGCTACAAGGTCGAGGATATCCCCGCGACCGCCGCCGGACGGGTCGACCTCGATGCGCTGAAAGCCCGCCTCGGGCCCGACGTGGCGGCGGTGATGATCACCAATCCCAATACTTGCGGGCTGTTCGAACCCGACATGAAGGCGATCTCGGACGCGGTCCATGCCGCCGGCGCCTTCGTCTATTGCGACGGGGCGAACTTCAACGCGATCGTCGGCCGCGTTCGCCCGGGCGATCTCGGGGTCGATGCGATGCACATCAATCTGCACAAGACCTTCTCGACCCCGCACGGCGGCGGTGGGCCGGGCTCGGGGCCGGTGGTGCTATCGGACGCGCTCGCGCCGTTCGCGCCGCTGCCCTACGTCGTCAAGGCGGGCGAAGGCTACAAGCTGGTCGAGGAAGAGACCGCCAACGCCGAGGGCTCCGGCAGCTTCGGCCGCATGGTCGCATTCCATGGCCAGATGGGGATGTTCACACGGGCGCTGAGCTACATCCTCAGCCATGGCGCGGATGGCCTGCGCCAGGTTGCCGAGGATGCCGTGCTTAACGCAAACTATCTCCTGCGCAGCCTCGAGGATGTGCTCGACGCGCCGTTCGCCCGGTCGGGGCCGTGCATGCACGAGGCCATTTTCTCGGATAGAGGCTTTGCCGAGGGCTTCTCGACGATTGATGTCGCGAAGGCGCTGATCGACGAGGGCTTTCACCCGATGACGATGTACTTCCCGCTGGTCGTCCATGGCGCGATGCTGATCGAGCCGACCGAGACCGAATCGAAGGCCACCCTCGACCAGTTCATCGTCGCGCTTCGCTCGATCGCCGAGCGGGCGCGGGCAGGGGACGAGGCGCTGAAAGCGGCGCCGGTGTTCGCTCCCCGGCGGCGCCTCGACGAAACCCTCGCCGCGCGCAAGCCGGTGCTCGCGTGGAAGACTCCCGCGCCCGATGGCTCGGACAGCGGCGAGGGCGCCGAGCTCGGCGGGCGATGATCGAGCGGCGGTTCTACGAGGCGCCGGGTGAAGCCGGCAGGCGTTCCGCACCCGCCGCGTCGCGCAATGTCGGGCCGATCGGCGAGGTGCTTGCCGATTGGCTTCCGGCCCATGGGTTGGTGCTCGAACTGGCCAGCGGGACCGGCGAGCACGGCCTTGCCTATGCGCGCCGCTTTCCGGCCTTGCAGTGGCAGCCGAGCGATGCCTCCGACGAAGCCCTCGCGTCGATCGAGGCGTGGCGTGCCGATGGTCCACCCAACCTGCTCGCCCCGCTCCACCTCGACGCCGCCGATCCGCTTTGGCCGATCTACCGAGCCGACGCGCTGGTCGCGTTCAACCTGTTTCACATCAGCCCGTGGGAGACCGCGCTCGGTCTGCTCG
>JALYIX010000232.1 GCA_030775565.1 Pseudomonadota bacterium
TCGACTGGTACATGAACGGCAAGATCGAGATCGACCCGATGATCACGCACGTGCTGACGCTCGACGAGATCAACAAGGGTTTCGACCTGATGCACGCGGGCGAATCGATCCGCTCGGTGGTGGTCTATTGAACACGCCGCTCGCCGAGATCATTGCGCGCCACGCCGGGCGTGAAGGGCCGCTGTTGCCGATCCTTCACGACGTCCAGCACGCGCAGGGCTTCATCGGCGAAGATGACATTGGCACGATTGCCCTCGCCCTCAACCTTAGCCGCGCCGAAGTGTCGGGGGTGGTCAGCTTCTACCACGACTTCCGCCGCGCTGCAGAGCCGTTGCCGGTGGTCAAGCTGTGCCGCGCCGAAGCCTGCCAGGCGCGCGGGTCGGAGCCGCTGGCAGCGTGGGCCGAGGACGTCGCGCAAGGACGGGTCAAGCTCGAAGCGATCAATTGCCTCGGACTTTGCGCCGCCGGGCCCTCGGCGATGGTCGGCGATCAGGTCTTCGCGCGGCTCGATCCGCCGGCGCTCGCCGCCCTCATCGACGCTACGGCGCGATGAAGCTGTACTTGTCCGACGACGTGCTGGCGGTCGCATGCGGTGCCGACCGCATCGCCGCGCGGCTCGAAGCGCTGGGGCATGACGTCGTCCGCACGAGCAGCTGGGGCGCTCATTGGCTCGAACCGCTCGTTGAAGTCGAGGAGGAGGGCGAGCGCATCGGCTATGGCCCGCTGACCCTCGCCGACGTCGACGCGCTGCTCGCCGGCACGCTCGACGAAAAGCGCGTCGGCAAGGTCGCCGACCTGCCGTTCATTGCCCGCCAGACCAGGCTGACCTTCGCCCGCGCTGGGCAGACCCGCCCACTCAGCCTCGATGACTATCGCGCGACGGGCGGCTGGTCAGGTCTCGAGCGCGCCCGCACGATCGGCCCCGACGCGATCATCGCCGAGGTCACCGCTTCGGGGTTGCGCGGACGCGGCGGCGCGGGGTTCCCGGCGGGAATCAAGTGGCGGACCGTCGCCGGCGCCGCCGCCTCGCGCAAATATATCGTGTGCAACGCCGACGAGGGCGACAGTGGCACCTTCGCCGACCGCATGCTGATGGAGGGCGATCCGTTCTGCCTGATCGAGGGCATGGCGATCGCCGGGCTCGCAGTCGGGGCGGGCAAGGGTTTCATCTACGTCCGCTCCGAATATCCCCACGCGATCGCCAAGCTCGACGCCGCGATCGCGCTCGCCGCCAGCCAGATCACGCCGTTCGAGATCGAGGTGCGGGTCGGGGCGGGGGCCTATGTCTGCGGTGAGGAGACCTCGCTGCTCAATTCGCTCGAGGGCAAGCGCGGCGAGGTGCGCGCCAAGCCGCCGCTGCCCGCGATCGAGGGGCTGTTCGGCTGCCCGACCGCGGTCAACAACGTGCTGACGTTGGCGGCAGTCCCTGCGATCCTCGCCGACGGCGCCGAGGGCTATGCGCGCCACGGGGTTGGCCGCTCGCTCGGCACGATGCCGATCCAGCTCGCCGGCAACATCCGCCATGGTGGCCTGTTCGAAGTCCCGTTCGGGATAACGCTTGGCGAACTGGTCGAGGATATCGGCGGCGGCACCGACAGCGGCCGCCCCGTCAAGGCGGTGCAAGTCGGCGGCCCGCTCGGCGCCTATTTCCCACCGAGCCTGTTCGACACGCCGTTCGATTACGAGGCCTTCACCGAGCGCGGCGGGCTGATCGGCCATGGCGGGATCACCGTGTTCGACGACAGCGTCGACATGGCCGCGCAGGCGCGCTTCGCGTTCGAGTTCTGCGCGGTCGAAAGCTGCGGCAAATGCACCCCCTGCCGGATCGGCGCGGTGCGCGGACGCGAGACGATCGAGCGGGTCATCGCCGGCGAGAATGTCGCGTCGAACCTCGCCCTGGTCGAGGAGCTGTGCGAGACGATGAAATTCGGCTCGCTCTGCGCGCTGGGCGGGTTCACGCCATACCCGGTGATGAGCGCGATCACTCATTTCCCCGGGGATTTCACCAAGTGAAGCTCCTCGGCGCCGTGCTCGCCGGGGGCCGTTCGAGCCGCTTCGGGTCGGACAAGGCTGCTGCCTTGCTCCACGGCCGCGCGCTGATCGACCATGCGGTCGCCGCGTTCGCCGCGCAATGCGAAGCGGTCGTCGTGGTCGGCCGCGATTATCCGGGAACGCCCTCGATCCCCGACCGCCCGCGCCCCGATTGCGGGCCGCTGGGGGGACTGGCGGGCGCGTTCGGCCATGCCCTCGACCATGGCTTCGATACGGTGCTGACCGGCGGGGTCGACAGCGTTGGTCTCCCTGCCGATCTCGCTACCCGGCTCGCCCCGGCGCCCGCCTTTCTCGCAACCCAGCCAGTGGTTGGCCTGTGGCCCGCCACGGCAGGCGCTGATGCGGTCGCGGCGATCATGGCCAGCGACGGCCGCCACTCGATGCACGCCTTCGCGACAAGAATCGGTGCACGGGCAGTGAAGCTTGCCGCCGAACCTGCTAATGTGAACACGCAAGCCGACCTTGATCGGCTGGAGAATCTCGATGGGCTTTGAAGGCCAGGCCGATTTCGGAACCCCTGCGTCGACGAGTACGCAACCCGTCAACCTGACCATCGACGGCCGCGCGGTGACCGTTCCGGCGGGCACGACCGTGATGCGCGCGGCGGCCGAGATCGGCACGGCCATTCCCAAACTGTGCGCTACCGACAGCCTCAAACAGTTCGGCTCGTGCCGCCTGTGCCTGGTCGAGATCGACGGGGTGCGCGGCGCCCCCGCGTCGTGCACCACCCCCGTCGCCGAGGGCATGGCGGTCACGACCCAGAACGACCGGCTGGCCAAGCTCCGCCGTGGCGTCATGGAGCTCTACATCTCCGATCACCCGCTCGACTGCCTGACCTGCGCCGCCAACGGTGACTGCGAACTTCAGGACCAGGCCGGCGCGGTCGGTCTTCGCGACGTCCGCTATGGTGCGGGCGAGAACCACCTCGGCCAGGCCAAGGACCACTCCAACCCCTATTTCGACTTCGACCCGTCGAAGTGCATCGCCTGCTCGCGCTGCGTCCGCGCGTGCGACGAGGTCCAGGGGACGTTCGCGCTGACGATCGACGGGCGCGGCTTCGCCTCGAAGGTCTCGGCCGGCCTGCCGAGCGACGATTTCCTCAATTCGGAATGCGTGTCGTGCGGCGCCTGCGTCCAGGCCTGCCCGACCGCGACCCTGATTGAAAAGGCCGTCGTCGAGGTCGGCACCCCCGAGCGCGCCGTCGTCACGACCTGCGCCTATTGCGGGGTCGGCTGCACCTTCCGCGCCGAGCTGCGCGGCGAGCAGCTGGTGCGCATGGTGCCGTGGAAGGACGGCAAGGCCAACCGCGGCCACAGCTGCGTCAAGGGGCGCTTCGCCTGGGGCTATGCCAACCACCAGGACCGGGTCCTCAATCCGATGATCCGAAGCTCGATCGACCAGCCGTGGCGCGAGGTAAGCTGGGACGAAGCCTTCGCCTACGCCGCGTCCGAACTGAAGCGCATCCAGGCCAAATATGGTCGCAACTCGATCGGCGGAATCACCTCGTCGCGCTGCACCAACGAGGAGACCTTCCTCGTCCAGAAACTGGTCCGCGCGGGGTTCGGCAACAACAATGTCGATACCTGCGCCCGCGTCTGCCACTCGCCGACCGGCTACGGCCTCAAGACCACGTTCGGCACCTCGGCGGGTACCCAAGACTTCGATTCGGTCGCCGACAGCGACGTCATCCTCGTCATCGGCGCCAACCCGACCGATGGCCATCCGGTGTTCGCCAGCCGGATGAAGCGCCGCCTGCGCCAGGGGGCCAAGCTGATCGTCGTCGACCCGCGCCGGATCGACCTCGTCCGCTCGCCCCATGTCGAGGCCGCGCATCACTTGCCCCTGCGCCCGGGCACCAACGTCGCCGTCCTGACCGCGATGGCGCACGTCGTTGTCACCGAGGGCCTCGCCGACGAAACCTTCATCCGCGAGCGCTGCGACTGGGACGAGTATCGCGATTGGGCCGAGTTCGTCGGCAACAGCCGCAACAGCCCCGAAGCGCTCGCCCCGGTGACCCTGGTCGACCCGCAGGAGCTCCGCGCTGCCGCGCGCCTGTTCGCCACCGGCGGCAATGGCGCGATCTACTACGGCCTCGGCGTCACCGAGCACAGCCAGGGGTCGTCGACCGTCATGGCGATCGCCAACCTTGCCATGGCGACGGGCAACATCGGCCGGCCAGGCGTCGGGGTGAACCCGCTGCGCGGCCAGAACAATGTCCAGGGCGCGTGCGACATGGGCAGCTTCCCGCACGAATATTCGGGCTATCGCCACGTCTCCGACGACGCCACCCGCGAGCTGTTCGAGGCCGATTGGGGCGTGCCGCTCGACCCCGAGCCGGGCCTGCGCATCCCCAACATGCTCGACGCCGCGGTCGATGGGGTGTTCAAGGCGCTCTACATCCAGGGCGAGGACATCCTCCAGTCCGACCCCAACACCCGCCACGTCTCGGCCGGGCTCGCGGCGATGGAATGCGTCATCGTCCACGACCTGTTCTTGAACGAGACCGCCAACTACGCGCACATCTTCCTCCCCGGCTCGACCTTCCTCGAAAAGGACGGGACGTTCACCAACGCCGAGCGCCGGATCCAGCCGGTGCGGCGGGTCATGACTCCGCTCAACGGGCTCGAGGACTGGCAAGTCACGCAGGGCCTCGCCAACGCGCTCGGCCTGGCCTGGTCCTACGACCATCCGTCCCAAATCATGGACGAGGTCGCCCGGCTGACCCCGAGCTTCGCCGGCGTGTCGTTCGACAAACTCGACGCGATGGGGTCGATCCAGTGGCCATGCAACGCCGACGCACCCGATGGCTCCCCCGTGATGCACATCGGCGGCTTCGTGCGCGGCAAGGGCCATTTCGTCGTCACCGACTATATCCCGACCGACGAGAAGACCGGCCCGCGCTTCCCGCTGCTGCTGACCACCGGCCGTATCCTCAGCCACTATAATGTCGGCGCGCAGACCAGGCGCACCGCCAACACCGTTTGGCACCCCGAAGACCTTCTCGAAATCCACCCCCACGACGCCGAGGAGCGCGGCCTCAAGGACGGCGACTGGTCGAAGCTGGCGAGCCGCTCGGGCGAAACCACGTTGCGCATCAAGGTCACCGACCGCGTCGCGCCGGGCGTGGTCTACACCACCTTCCACCACCCCGCGACACAAGCCAATGTCGTCACCAGCGAATATAGCGACTGGGCGACCAATTGCCCCGAATACAAGGTCACCGCGGTCCAGGTCTCGCCATCCAATGGCCCGACCGACTGGCAGGAGGATTATGAAGCGCTGAGCGAACGGTCGCGGCGGATCGACAGCGCCGAGCCCGCCGAGTGAGCAATTCGCTCGACCGGCTGATCTACATGGCCAACCAGATCGCCCGCAACCTGGCGACCAACGCCGACCCGGTGCGCGCTACCGCGGATCATATCGCGAGCTTCTGGGACCCGCGGATGAAGGCGATGATCTTCGACCATCTGGCGGGAGGCGGGGAGGGACTCGACCCCCCGGCCCGCGCCGCGCTCGACCTGCTCGCCGACGGCGGCGCGCCCGCCTCGCAGACCGAGGCAACCCGCTTCAACCGCGTTGACGAAGGTGGCGGATCGGACGCCGGATGATCGTTCGGCCCGGGACGTTTCGCGAGCAGTTCGCAACCGGCGAAGCGCGCAGGATCGAGCGCCCGATCGCGGTCGAGCAACCCTGCGCGATCGAACTCAACGGCCTTGGCTACGCGGTGATGATGCTCACTCCCGCCGACCTGACCGACTTCGCCTACGGGTTCTGCCTGTCGGAACGGCTGATCGACCGCGCGCAGGACATCGAGACGGTGCGCGAGATCGACCAGCCGGACGGCACGCTGCTGCGGATCACAACGCGCCCGGGCTTGCGCGATCGGGTCGCCGACCGAGTCCGCCACCGCGTGTCCGACAGTTCATGCGGCTTGTGCGGGATCGAAAATCTCGAGCAGGCCTTGCGCCCGCTCCCGAAGCTTGCGCCGCGCGCGCGCCCGCTCGCCCGGCAGAGTATCTTCCGGTCGCTGGCGGCAATGCGCGACGAGCAGCCGCTAAACCGGCAGACCGGCGCCGTCCACGGCGCGGTGGCGTGCAATGAGGAGGGCGCGATCCTCCTCGCCCGCGAGGACGTCGGCCGCCACAATGCCTTCGACAAGCTGATTGGCGCAATGCTCCGCGGCGGCCTGGCGTGGGGCGAAGGCTTTGCCCTGCTCTCGTCGCGCTGCTCGTACGAGCTGGTCGAGAAAGCAGTGCTGGCGGGCTGCCCGACCCTCGTCTCGGTTTCCGCCGCGACCTCGCTCGCGATGGACCGCGCGCGCGACGCCAGGCTCGAATTGGTGTCCCTCGCGCGGGCCGATTCCTACCTTTTCGCCGAGCTGGCTTGAGGGCTGGCAATCGATTGACGACCGTTCCCTTCGCCCGCGCCGGAGTTTGATCCGCCAAGGGGCAGAGGCTTGATCGATAACCCCAGCGACGGCGCCTTCGGCGCACGGTCTCGGCCAGACGGCGTTGACACTCCGGCACCACTCCTTAAGGGGACGCGACGCCTCATGGAGAGGTGGCCGAGTGGTTAAAGGCAGCAGACTGTAAATCTGCCCGGGTTTCCCGTACGCTGGTTCGAATCCAGCCCTCTCCACCAAGGGCTAAACCCCTGAGTTTACTACGGAAAGCTTAGCGCCACGCGAATCGCGCGGCCGTGATGATTTCGCCCCAACTGGTAATTCCTTGGTAATCGCGCACGGGGCGGAAGCATCAAGAGAAGCCAGCGCGAGGTCGATCCTGGCATCGTTGACGTGGGTGTAATGCATCACCATCGCGGCGGTCTTGTGCCCGGAAATCTTTTGAATTGTCGCGATGTCGACCGTGCGCGACAGGTTCGTGACCAGCGTATGCCGCATCAAATGCGGCGTCACCTTGGCCGG
>JALYIX010000233.1 GCA_030775565.1 Pseudomonadota bacterium
GGCGGGGGCGGTGCTCAACGCATGGGTGGAGGCTAGCCGTGGCTGATGTCTTGAAGGGAATTGTGGTCGCCAAGCGGATCGACGTCGCCGCACGGCTGGGCCAGCGCAGCGCCGACGCGATGCGCCAAGGGATCGAGCCGACCACGCGCAGCCTCAAGGCGGCGCTCGCCCAGGCCGGCGCGCGGTTCGTGATGGAGGTCAAGCGTGCCTCGCCCTCGGGGCACTCCAGCACGGTCGAGCCGGCCGATGCGGCGCGCGCCTATGCCGGGATCGCCGATGCCGTCAGCGTGCTGACCGATGCGCCCTATTTCGGCGGCTCGCTCGACGATTTGCGTACCGTCCGCGCAATCTTCGACGGGCCGATTCTGGCCAAGGATTTCGTCGTCGACTCGCGCCAGCTGATCGAGGCCCGCGCCGCCGGTGCCGATGCGGCGCTGGCGATGCTGTCGGTGCTGGACGATGCGATGGTCGCGGAGGTCTATGCCGAGGCGACGCGGCTGGGGATGGAAGTCATCACCGAGGTCCATGACGAGGAAGAGCTGGCGCGCGCCGCCGCGCTCGGCGCCGAGATCATCGGCATCAACAATCGTGACTTGAAGACCCTCACGACCGACCTGGCCGTGACCGAACGGCTCGCCCCGCTCGCACCCCGCGGCGCGCTGCTGATCTCGGAAAGCGGGATCGCCACTCGGGCCGATGTCGAGCGTCTCGCGCCGCTCGTCGACGCCTTCCTGGTCGGTTCGTCGCTGATGGCCGCGCCCGACGTGCGCGAGGCGGCGCGCGCACTGCTGTTCGGGCGGGTCAAGATTTGCGGGCTGGCGCGCGACGAGGATGTCGCGCTTGCCGCGGCAGCCGGCGCGACCCACGCGGGTTTCGTGTTCGTGCCCAACACGCCGCGAGCGCTCACCGAGGCCCAGGCGCGACCGCTGGTGGCGCAGGCCAGGGCGCTCGGCCTCAAGCCCGTCGGGGTGTTCCGCGATGCCGATCCGGAAGACGTCATCGACATTGCCGCCGCGCTCGGTCTCGCCGCGGTGCAACTCCACGGCAACGCCCATTACGCGACCATTGCCCGCATTCGCCGCGACTATGGCGGGGAAATCTGGGCGGTCAGCCGCGACGGCGCCGAGCCGGTCGTCGACAGTGCCGACCGCACCTTGTTCGACAGCGGCACGGGTGGCACCGGGCAGCCGTTCGACTGGTCGCTGCTCGACGGACGGCGTGACTTGCCCAACGCCTTCCTCGCCGGCGGCATTACCCCCGCCAACGCCGCCGAGGCTGCCCGCGTGGGCGCTTATGGCCTCGATCTTTCCTCGGGTGTCGAAGCCCAACCTCGCTACAAGGACCCTCAGAAAATGGCTGCATTGTTCGCCGCGCTCCGTCCCGCCAGCAGGAGTCGCTGAGATGCGCTACGATGGTCGCTTCGGGCGCTTCGGCGGGGCTTATGTGCCCGAGATTCTGGTGCCCGCCCTCGAGCAGCTCGAGGCCGCGTTTCTCGACGCGCAGGCCGACCCGGCGTTCGATGCCGAGCTGCAGAATCTGCTCACCACCTACGCCGGGCGACCGACGCCGCTGACCCGGTGCCGCAACCTCGGCAGCGAGCGGACCCGTATCTACCTCAAGCGCGAAGACCTGCTCCACGGCGGCGCACACAAGACCAACCAGGTGCTGGCGCAGGGGCTGCTCGCCAAGCGGATGGGCAAGACCAAGCTGATCGCCGAGACCGGTGCCGGGCAGCACGGGGTCGCGACCGCGCTCGCGGGTGCGCTGTTCGGGCTCGAAACCAAGATCTACATGGGCGCCGAGGACATCGCGCGGCAGTCGCTCAACGTATTCCGGATGGAGTTGATGGGGGCGACGGTCATCCCGGTGGTGTCGGGGTCGAAGACCTTGAAGGACGCCGTCAACGAAGCGCTGCGCGACTGGACGGCGAGCTTCCCCGATACGCATTACATCCTCGGCACGGCCGCGGGACCGCACCCCTTCCCGACGATGGTGCGCGAGTTTCAGCGGGTCATCGGCAAGGAAGCGCGCGAGCAGATCCTCGAAATCGAGGGCCGGCTGCCCGACACGGTGATCGCCTGCGTCGGCGGCGGGTCGAACGCGATCGGCATGTTCGCCGATTTCATCGATGATGCCGGGGTCGAGCTGATCGGCGTGGAGCCGGCCGGCAAGGGGCTCGACGGGCACGAGCATGGCGCGACGATCTTGCGCGGGTCGCCGGGGATCCTCCACGGTGCTTCGACCCTGCTGCTCCAGGATACCGACGGACAGGTGACCGAAAGCTGGTCGATTTCGGCCGGGCTCGACTATCCCGGGGTGGGGCCCGAACATGCCTATCTTAAGGACATCGGGCGGGCGAGCTACGTCGGCTGCGAAGACCAGGCAGCGCTCGACACGTTCGTGCTGCTGGCGCGCAAGGAGGGCATCGTCTGCGCGTTCGAGAGCGCTCATGCGCTGTCCCACGCGCTCGAGCTAGCGAAGGCGGACGAAGACCGAATCATCCTCGTCAATCTCTCGGGTCGCGGTGACAAGGACATGGCCCAGGCGCGTGAACTGCTCGAGCGGGAGCAGTCTCAGTGAGCCGTTACGACGACATGTTCGCGCGGATCGGCAATGCCGGGGCGTTCGGCGCCTTTGTGATGCTCGGCGACCCTGACTTCGACACCTGCGAGACCCTGCTCGACGCCTGCGCCGCAGGGGGCGCCGACATGATCGAAGTGGGCATTCCCTTCAGCGACCCCGTGGCCGACGGGCCGGTGATCCAGGAAGCGGCGATCCGGGCGTTGAAGGCGGGCGCGAAGGTCGACGACGCGTTCCGCCAGATCGCACGCTTTCGCGCGAAATGGCCCGCCATGCCGATTGGCATCCTGACCTATGCCAACCTCCTCGCGGCGCGCGGCGAAGCGCGCTTCATGGCCGACGCCAGGGCGGCGGGGGCCGACTCGATCCTCATCGCCGACGTGCCAAGCCTCGAGGCGGTGCCCTACTCGGCGTGGGCGAAAGCGGCGGGGCTCGACCTCATCATGATCGCCGCGCCCAACACGCCGGTGGCGGTCGTCGAGAAGATCGCGGCCTTGTCGTCGGGCTATACCTATGTCGTCGCACGGGGCGGAGTGACGGGCACTCGCGCCGAATTGGCGCTCGACCATGACGCGCTGTTCGGGTCCCTGCGCGAGCAAGCCGCGCCGCCGCCGGTGCTCGGGTTCGGCATTTCCACCCCGGATCATGTGCGGCAGGCGCTTAGCGCCGGGGCGAAGGGAGTGATCAGCGGCTCGGCGATCGTCAAGCTGGTCGGCGAACCTGATGCGGCGGGGAAGATCGAGGCCTTCGTTCGCGAAATGAAGGCGGCGACGACGGACTGATCATATCGCAACCGGAAGGACCGCCGCGGCGTTGCGTGTCGGCAATGTATTCGGGTCATCTCTCGCCGCGCGATCGCGTCGGTCCGGCAGTGGCGGTGGTGCTCGTCCATCTTGCGCTCGGCGCGATGCTGCTTGGCATGTCGGGCCATCTGACCCCGGCCGCGATCGACAGTGCGATGAAAGTGATCGACCTCAGCGCGCCGCCGCCGCCGCCGCCGGTCGAGCCGCCGCCCCCACCGCCCAAGCCAAAGGACAACCCGCGGCCTTCGTCGGCCAAGCCCAAGGCGGCGGCGCCCCCGGCGAAAAAGGCCGAGGCGACGCCGATCGTGCTGCCAAGGCCCAAGATCATCATCCCGGTGCCGAGCCCGGTCGCGGTCGCGCCCAAGGCCGGGCAGGGGACCGCTCCAGCGCAGGGCGCGGCGGCCGCAGGGACGGGGAGCGGCGCGGGCGGGCTCGGCAATGGCACGGGCGGCGGAGGCAATGGCAATGGTTCGGGCGGGGGCGGCGACGATGGCACGGGGACTCACCCGCGCCCGTTGTTTCGCCCGTTGAACCCGCGCGGCTTCCCCCGCGCGCTGGTCGAGCCGCTGCCGCCAGGCGCGCGCGTGCTAATCATCTTCACAGTCGAGCTGAACGGCAAGATCAGCGGTTGTTCGGTGCGCCAGCCGAGCGGCAGTCCCGAGCTCGACGCGCTGGTCTGCCAGGTCGCGACCGAGCGCTTCCGCTATGAGCCGGCGCGCCATGCCGACGGGCGGCCCTATGTCGCGAAATCGGCCTATATGCAGGTCTTCTAGACGCCAGTCCCCAAAATCGCTATCAATGTCGTTCATCCGACCAAGGGAGGATGACACCATGAACAGATGGACCAGCATGACCGGCGCGCTCCTCATCGCGTTCGCCGCAACGTCGACCTATGCCGCGCCGCCGGGCGCGATGATCGCCAGTGCTCTTGCCGCCGCACCGCACGCCGTGGCGAGCGGCGCGAGCGTGATGACCGGCGACGGCAAGATGCTGCGCAAGGGCAGCAACGGCTGGACCTGCATGCCCGACAACCCGGTGACGCCAGGCCCCGACGCGATGTGCTTCGACAAGGCCGGGATGGCATGGGCGATGGCGTGGATGGGGCACAAGCAACCCCCCGCCACGACGGGCTTCGCCTACATGCTCGCTGGCGGGACCGACTTCAGCAACACCGACCCTTATTCGACCAAGCCGACTGCCGGTTGGGTCAGGACCGGGCCGCATTTGATGATCCTGAGCGCCGAGGCGGCGGCCTCGTCGGGCTATCCGAGCGGCCAGACCCATCCCGATACGTCGAAACCCTATGTGATGTTCGGCGGCACGCCCTATGCGCACATCATGATGCCGGTACGCTAGCACTCGGCCCCTCCCGTTCGGTCGGGAGGGGCTTGCCCTCACTTGACGTCGATGAACGGCACGGGGCCGCCGCCCGAATAGGTCGGCAGATGTCCGTCCCATTTTTCGACCGCGCGCAGCTTGACGATCTCGGGGTTGGTGCGGATCGCCTGCGCCTCGACCTGGATCGCCTCGGCGTCGCCTTGAGCCTTGGCGATGCGTGCGTCCGAATTGGCCTTGGCGGTGGCGACATTGGCCTGCGCCGCGAGCGCCGCCTGCTCGTTGGCGATCTTGGCGTTGATCTGGTCGAGGACCTGCTGCGGGACGCCGATGTTGCCCGCCCAATAGAGTTGCTCGACTTGAAGCCCGACCGGGGCGAAGAAGCCCTGAACCTGCTTGAGCGCCGTGGCGATCAGCTCGGCCTTGTGGGTGCCGTAGATTTCCTCGACGCCAAGCTGCGAGGCGCGCTCGACGATCGCGTTGCGGATAGCGTTGCGCAAGGGGCCGGCGATGATCTGGTCCATGTCGGTCCGATAGCGCTGGAACAGGATCGAGGCTTTCAGCGGGTCGACATGATAGCTGACCGCGACGTCGGCTTTCAGTGAAAGACCATTCTTGTCCTGGAAGTTGAAGCTCTCGTCGATCTGGTTCTGCTCGTGCTGAGACGCAGTCCAGGTGTAGGTCCGCGTATAGACCGGATATTCGTAGATATGCGTCCCCGGCGGGGCGAAGTACCAGCCCACGCCGAGTGGCTGCGCCGATACGCCCCCGGCGATATTGTTGACGCGAATGCCGACATTGCCTGGGAGCACGCGCGCGAAACTGCTCATCCAGATTACCAGCGCAGCGAGCAGGAGTGGCATGATCCATTTCGCGCGGCCCCAGCGAATTCGACCAAGCGCCGCGCCCATGGCGCGCGCATGGGCTTGGCCGTCATCGATTGCAGTTCCAGACGATAGATAAGCCATTTTGACCCCCGCCAATGGGAAAGCGCATTTCCCGACGCGCCGGAAGCTAGGCGTTCCTGCGATCGGCGCAAGCGAAAGGGGGGGGCATCGCCGCGGCAAGAAAAAGGGCCGAAGCTCGCGCTCCGACCCTTCCTCCAAAATTCGACCAAATTCGACGGTGATCTAGGGGCTTACGCCCCCGCCATCTCCATCCTGCGCCGTCAGGCGCCGGCCATTTCCAGCCAGCGCCTTCAGGCGCCGGCCATCTCCGACGTGTCGACCTTGACGCCCGGGCCCATGGTCGAGCTCAGCGCGACCTTCTGGATGTATTTGCCCTTGGCGCCAGCCGGCTTGGCCTTGGCGATGGCGTCGACGAAGGCGTCGAAGTTGGCCTTCAGATCGGCCGCCGGGAAGCTCGCCTTGCCGATGCCGGCATGGATAATCCCGGCCTTTTCGACGCGGAACTCGACCTGGCCCGACTTGGCGTCGGTGACCGCCTTGGTGACGTCCATCGTGACCGTGCCTAGCTTGGGGTTCGGCATCAGGCCCTTGGGGCCGAGGACTTTACCCAGTCGCCCGACGATGCCCATCATGTCGGGGGTCGCGATGACGCGGTCGAAGTCGGTCTTGCCGCCCTGGATCGCTTCCATGAGGTCTTCGGCACCGACCACTTCGGCGCCCGCCGCGGTGGCTTCCTCGGCCTTGGCGCCGCGCGCGAAAACCGCGACGCGGACGTCCTTGCCGGTGCCCTTGGGCAGGTTGACGACGCCGCGGACCATCTGGTCGGCGTGGCGCGGATCGACGCCCAAGTTGATCGCGACTTCCAGCGTCTCGTCGAACTTGGTCGAGGCGAGGCTCTTCAGCAGCTCGATCGCGGCATCGACATTGTAGAGCTTCATCGGCTCGACCTTGCCGTCGTTCGCCTTCAGCTTCTTGGTGATCTTTGCCATGTCCTTAGCCCTCCACAACCTGGAGGCCCATGGCGCGAGCCGAGCCTTCGATGATGCGCGTTGCCGCTTCGATGTCGTTGGCGTTCAGGTCCTTCATCTTCATCTCGGCGATTTCGGCGAGCGCCGAGCGCTTGATGTTGCCGGCGCTGATCTTGCCCGGCTCCTTCGAGCCCGACTTCAGCTTGGCGGCCTTCTTGATGAGGAAGCTGGCAGGCGGCGTCTTGGTGGCGAAGGAGAAGCTGCGATCGGCGAACACGGTGATGACCGTGGGGATCGGCATGCCCTTTTCCATTTCCTGCGTGGCGGCGTTGAACGCCTTGCAGAATTCCATGATGTTGACGCCGCGCTGGCCAAGCGCGGGGCCGATCGGCGGTGACGGGTTGGCGGCGCCGGCTGGCACCTGCAGCTTGATGTAACCGGTAATCTTCTTTGCCATGATGGCTCTCACTCTGTTGCGGGGGCGTCGCGACTGGCGCTAGGCCCCGGTTCAAGTTTAGCGGTCCAGACGGCCGGTAAGGCCTCCCGCGGGTTTCCAATCTTGATCGGAAGCTGCCCCCCATAGCAGAAGCGACGCGGCAAGCAAGATCGGCGCGATCGTGGAACGGGGGCCGATTGGAACGGGGGCGATCCATCATGCGTTAAGCCGCCACCCACCGAAATCGGAGAAATTCGCCATGACCCGCCCGTCAATCCTGTCGCTCGTCCTCGCCACGTCGGCGCTGTTCGCCATCCCCACCGCCGCCTCGGCTGAAGGCAAGACCGACCAGGCGCGCAAGGCGATCGCCGCTGCCCAGGCCAAGATCGACGCGGTCAACATCGTCGGTGCGGCGGGCGATGCGCCGCGGCTTCATGCCCAGGC
>JALYIX010000234.1 GCA_030775565.1 Pseudomonadota bacterium
GACGATTATGTCATCGGGCAGGCCAAGGCCAAGCGCGTCCTCTCGGTCGCGGTCCATAACCATTACAAGCGGCTCAACCATGGCGCCAAGCATGGCACCGACGTCGAGCTCGCCAAGTCGAACATCCTGCTTGTCGGGCCGACCGGCTGCGGCAAGACCTTGCTCGCCCAGACCCTTGCCCGGATCCTCGACGTACCCTTCACCATGGCCGACGCGACCACGCTGACGGAGGCCGGCTATGTCGGCGAGGATGTCGAGAACATCATTCTGAAGCTGCTCCAGGCGTCGGATTACAACGTCGAAAAGGCGCAGCGCGGGATCGTCTACATCGACGAGATCGACAAGATCAGCCGCAAGTCGGACAATCCCTCGATCACCCGCGACGTGTCGGGCGAGGGCGTCCAGCAGGCGCTGCTCAAGCTGATGGAAGGCA
Source organism: Pseudomonadota bacterium (assembly GCA_030775565.1). Lineage (GTDB taxonomy): Bacteria > Pseudomonadota > Alphaproteobacteria > Sphingomonadales > Sphingomonadaceae > Sphingomicrobium. Next base: position 434 of record JALYIX010000234.1, read on the forward strand.
CCACCGCGTCGGTTCCTCCGCAGGGCGGGCGCAAGCATCCGCAGCAGGAATTCCTCCAGGTCGACACGACCAACATCCTGTTCATCTGCGGCGGCGCCTTCGCCGGGCTCGACAAGATCATCGGCGATCGCCTTCAGGGCAAGTCAATCGGCTTCGGCGCGCATGTCGCCGCGCCCGAGGACCGGCGCACCGGCGAAGTGCTCAAGAGCTGCGAGCCCGAGGATCTGCTGAAGTTCGGCCTCATCCCCGAATTCGTCGGCCGCCTGCCCGTGATCGCCACGCTCGAGGACCTCGACGAGGAAGCCCTGGTCAAGATCCTGGTCGAGCCCAAGAACGCCCTCGTCAAACAGTATCAAAAACTGTTCGACATGGAGGACGTCGAGCTGGCCTTCTCCGAAGACGCACTGAGCGCGGTCGCCAAGAAGGCGATCGAGCGCCGCACCGGCGCGCGCGGGCTTCGCTCGATCATCGAGGGGATCCTGCTAGACACGATGTTCGACCTGCCCTCGATGGAAGGCGTCGACGAGGTCCATGTCGACAAGGATGTCGTCGCCGGGAGCAAGGACCCGGTGCGGGTCTATTCGGGCAAGGAAAAGACCGCCGGGAGCGACGCTGCGGCCTGACCTTGGCTAGCGGTGGGCGCGGCGCATTGCGCGGCCCGCCGGCTCCCCCCATATGGGTTTCATGACTCGTACGCTTCCGATCCTGCCGCTGCGCGACATCGTCGTGTTCCCCCATCGTATTGTGCCGCTGTTCGTCGGGCGCGAGAAGTCGGTCGCCGCGCTTGAGGCGGCGATGGCAGGGGACAAGGAACTGTTCCTCGTCGCCCAGCTCGATCCGTCGGAAGACGATCCCGAGCGCGACCAGCTCTATGACCTTGGCGTCATCGCCACCGCGATGCAGCTGCTGAAGCTTCCCGACGGCACGGTTCGAGTGCTGGTCGAGGGCGCCAAGCGCGCGCGGCTGCTGTCGCTGTCGGTCGCCGACGGTCACCAGGTCGCCGAGATCGAGGAGGTCGATGACCTTGAGGCCGAGAGCCCCGAGGCGCAGGCGCTGATGCGCTCGGTGATCGACCAGTTCGACAATTATGCGAAATTGAACAAGCGCTTGCCCGCCGAGACCAGCGTTCAATTGAGCGAGATCGAGGACCCGTCCGCGCTCGCGGATGCCGTCGCGTCGAACTTGTCGATCAAGGTCTCGGACAAGCAGGCGCTGCTCGGTGAGTTGCACCCGTCACGGCGGCTCGAGATGGTGTTCGCCTTCATGGAGGGCGAGCTTGGCGTGCTCCAGGTCGAGAAGAAGATCCGCAGCCGGGTCAAGCGCCAGATGGAGAAGACCCAGCGCGAATATTATCTCAACGAGCAGTTGAAGGCGATCCAGCGCGAGCTTGGTGACGAGAGCGAAGACGGTACCGACGAACTGGTCGAGCTGGCTCAGAAAATTCGCAAGACCAGGCTCAGCAAGGAAGCGCGCACCAAGGCAAATGCCGAGCTCAAGAAGCTCAAGGGCATGGCGCCGATGTCGGCCGAGGCGACCGTCGCGCGAAATTATCTCGATGTCCTGCTCGGCCTGCCGTGGGGCAAGAAATCGAAGCTGAAGCGCGACATCGCCGAGGCGCAGGCGGTGCTCGACGAGGACCATTATGGCCTCGAGAAGGTCAAGGACCGGATCGTCGAATATCTTGCGGTCCAGGCGCGGACCAACAAGCTGAAGGGCCCGATCCTGTGCCTCGTCGGGCCGCCCGGCGTCGGCAAGACCTCGCTTGGTCGCTCGATCGCGCGCGCGACGGGGCGGGAATTCGTCCGCCAGTCGCTCGGTGGCGTGCGGGATGAAGCGGAGATCCGCGGCCACCGCCGGACCTACATCGGCTCGCTTCCGGGCAAGGTCATTTCGAACCTCAAGAAGGCCGGCACCTCGAACCCGCTGTTCCTGCTCGACGAGATCGACAAGCTCGGCCAGGATTTCCGCGGCGACCCGGCTTCGGCGCTGCTGGAAGTGCTCGATCCCGAGCAGAACGCCAAGTTCCAGGACCATTATCTCGAGCTCGACTACGACCTCAGCGACATCATGTTCGTCACGACGGCGAACTCGCTCGACATGCCCCAGGCGCTGCTCGACCGGATGGAGATCATCCGTCTCGAGGGCTATACCGAGGACGAGAAGGTCGAGATCGCGCGGCGCCATCTCATCCCCAAGCAAATCGAGGCGCATGGGCTGAAGGACGGCGAGATGATCTTCGCCGAGGACGGGCTCCGCTCGATCTTGCGCCATTATACCCGCGAGGCCGGGGTCCGCACGCTCGAGCGCGAGCTCGCCAAGGTCGCGCGCAAATCGCTTCGCCAGATCCTCGAGAAGAAGGTCGAGAGCGTCACGCTCACCGCCGAAAACATCGGCGAGTATCTCGGTGTCACCCGCTACCGCTATGGGGTCGGCGAGACCGAGGACCAGGTCGGCGCGGTCACCGGGCTCGCCTGGACCGAGGTCGGCGGCGAATTGCTGACGATCGAGGCGGTCACCGTCCCCGGCAAGGGTGCGATCAAGACCACCGGCAAATTGGGTGACGTCATGCAGGAGTCGATTGCGACTGCGATGAGCTTCGTGAAAGCGCGCTCGCCCTCCTACGGGGTCAAGCCGTCGATCTTCAGCCGCAAGGACATCCACGTCCACTTGCCTGAGGGTGCGGTGCCCAAGGACGGCCCGTCGGCGGGGATCGGCATGGTCACGGCGATGATCTCGACGCTGACCGGAATCCCGGTGCGGCGCGACATTGCGATGACCGGCGAAGTGACGCTGCGCGGACGGGTGCTGCCGATCGGCGGGCTCAAGGAGAAATTGCTCGCCGCGTTGCGGGGCGGAATTACCACGGTCCTGATCCCGGCGGAGAATGAAAAGGACCTCGCCGAGATCCCCGCCTCGGTGAAGGACGCGCTGACGATCATCCCGGTCGCGCATGTCGATGAAGTGCTGGCGCGCGCGATGGCGACTCCGCTGACTCCGATCGAGTGGACCGAAGCCGACGAGCACGCCGCAGAGCCGATCGGGCTTCCGAACGCCGCGGGTCAGGCCGCCGTACGTCACTGAGCGCGGGCCGGGAAACGTCGCTTGGCGGCGCCATCCTGTCGCGAAGGGCTTTGATCGGCGCGCACTTGGTCTTAAGCGAAGGCATCCCTCCGGTGATATTCTCGCCGGAGTCTCGCGTTTCGGAGCCAGTATAAGATGAACAAGCAGGACCTGATCACCCACGTCGCCGACCGCGCCGGGCTCAACCGCAGCGATGCCAGCCGCGCGATCGAGACGATGCTCGAGGTGGTCACCTCGGCACTGAAGCGCGGCGACGAGGTCCGGCTGGTCGGGTTCGGCAATTTTTCGGTGACCCGGCGCAAGGCCTCGATCGGGCGCAACCCGCGCACCGGCGAGCCGATGCAGATCGCGTCGAGCGCCCAGCCCAAATTCCGCCCGGGCAAGATCCTCAAGGACGCCGTCCAGTAAGGCGCCTGACGCTGGACAGCAAAACCGGCCTCGCCTAGAGCGCGGCCCACCGGCGCGGCATGGGCGCGTAGCTCAGTGGTAGAGCACACCCTTCACACGGGTGGGGTCGCAGGTTCAATCCCTGCCGCGCCCACCATGCCAGCACCGGCCGAGGCGGGGGAACGGCGGATGACTGAAGCAACCGTGCCTTCGGGTACGCGCCGCATCCTGCTCGCCAGCCTGGTCGGTACGTCGGTCGAATTCTACGACTTCTACATCTACGCGACCGCCACCAGCCTGGTGTTCGGGCCGCTGTTCTTCCCGTCGGGTTCGCCGTCCGCCCAGCTGTTGTCGGCCTATGCGAGCTTCGGCCTCGCCTTCCTGGCGCGACCCGTGGGCGGCATCGTGTTCGGCCATTTCGGAGACCGCGTCGGACGCAAGTCGACGCTCGTTGCCTCGCTCCTCCTGATGGGGCTGGCGACCGTGCTCATCGCCTTCCTGCCGACCTACGCGATGGTCGGCTGGGTCGCGCCGCTCCTGCTGTGCCTGCTTCGCCTCGCCCAGGGGATCGGGCTTGGCGGCGAATGGAGCGGGGCGGCGCTGCTTGCCGTGGAGAACGCGCCGGAGGGCTGGCGGGGACGCTTTGGCTCGGTCCCGCAACTGGGCGCCCCGGTCGGCTTCCTCGCGGCAAACGGCTTCTTCCTTGCGCTCGGCGCCTGGCTGAGCCCGGCGCAGTTTCTCGCCTGGGGCTGGCGCCTGCCATTCCTTGCCAGCGCGACGCTGGTCGGTCTCGGGCTGTGGGTCCGCTTGCGCATTGGCGAAACCCCCGCGTTCAAGCAGGCGCTCGAGCGGCACGACGTCGCGCCGGTGCCGCTGACCGAGGTGGTTCGCGGCCACCTCGGCACGACCATCGCCGCGACGCTCGGCGTGGTCGCCTGTTTCGCGGTCTATTACATTTCAACCGCGTTCGCGCTCGGCTATGGCACGACCAGCCTTGGCTATGGTCGCCAAAGCTTCCTCACCGTCCAGCTGTTCGCGATCTTGTTCATGGCCGCCGGGATTGTCGTTGCCGGGTGGGCATCGGATCGTTGGCGACCGTCGACCGTGCTGCTGTGGGGCTGCGGCGGCACCATCGCCAGCGGGTTCGCGCTCGCGCCGTTGCTCGGCAGCGGCTCGATCGGCCTTGCCTTTCTGTTCCTGGCGCTGGCCCTGACGACGATGGGCTTCGTCTATGGACCGCTCGGCGCGTGGCTGACCGGTCTGTTTCCAGCGCGCGTGCGCTACAGTGCGACCGCGCTGGCCTTCAACCTCGGCGGGATCATCGGCGGGGGGCTTACGCCGGCGGTGGCGCAACTGCTTGCCCAGCGCGGCGGGCTGCCGCTCGTCGGCGCCTACCTCGGCGGCGCAGCGATGCTCAGCACGGTCGGCGTGCTGTCGACGCGCCGCTCGAACACGGCAAATTAAAGACCGCTCCAGGCGCAGCGGAGCGAAGGCAGGCGCTAGTCGAGATAGCCCGCGTGGAAGCTGCCGACACGCTGGATCTCGTTCCAGTCCTCGAACGTGATCTCGCGACCCTTGCGGCTGATCAGGCCTTGCCGCTCGAGGTCCGCGAACACGCGATTGACGTTGACCGAGGTCTGTCCGGTGATGTCGGCGATCTGTTGCTGGGTGAACGGGTTGATCAGCGTATGCGCCTGAACGTCGACATGGCTCCGTTCGGCCGTTTCGCACAGCAGGTGCGCCACCCGCGCGGTCGAATCGCGGCGCCCGCAATTGACGAGCCATTCATAGCTGATCGCGGCATGGCGCTCCATCAGGGTCATGAAGAAGCGTGCAAGCTCCGGATTGGTGTCGACGATCGGGTCGAAATCGTCACGCCGCCCGACCAGCACTTCGCTGCGCACGATCGCCTGAATACCGTAATCGGCATTGCCTTCACGCGGCAAGATGCCGTCGCCGGCAAACCGCAGCGCGACGATCTGGCGCCGACCATTGCCGTCCGACTTGAACTTGCTGAGCAGGCCCGATTTCACGAACATCACTTCGTCGCGCGGCACGCCGGGATCGCGGAACGGGCGACGCGGCTCCACGGTCAGCGCGCGATGCGGCATGTTCTCAAGCAGCTTGGCGAGCCGCGGTTCGAGCCCTGCTTCGATCAGCGTCTCGCCGATTGCCGCATTCCTGTGCACAGCGGCGCCGGACTTTCGATTCGCAGTCATAAACATCCTCGCCCCGACCTAACTGGTTGGGAGTATTGGGCAATACAACTCACGCGCCGCTTTGCTACTGAAATTGCTCGCCGGCACACTATCACGGCCCGCGCGGGCAAAGACAAGCCGTGTTAGACTACGGTCATATATCGATGGCGGATGCGATGCGCAGCTTGCTTGCCAAGCTGGGCCCCCGCGCATAAGGAGCCGGCGCGCCCTTCGCGGTGCATCGTGGCGATCGTAGCTCAGTTGGTTAGAGCATCGGTTTGTGGTACCGAGGGTCGCGGGTTCAAGCCCCGTCGATCGCCCCATTTTCCTCGCAAGATCAAGGGCGTTATTCGATCATGCAGACCCCCTGGGGTTATCCCGACTTCGACGCGCACGAAGCAGTCCATTTCGTCCATGACGAAGCCACTGGCCTTCGCGCGATCATCGCCGTTCATTCGACCCATCTTGGTCCCGCGGCTGGGGGCACGCGCTTCTGGCATTACGTCGACGACGGCGATGCGCTGACCGACGCGCTGCGCCTGTCGCGCGGGATGAGCTACAAGAACGCCATGGCGGGTCTTCCGCTGGGCGGCGGCAAGGCGGTCATCCTGGCGCACGAGGACCGCAAGAAAAGCCCCGAACAGCTCGCCGCGTTCGGGCTCGCGATCGACCGGCTTGGCGGCCAGTATGTCACCGCCGAAGACGTCGGGATGAGCGTCAACGACATGATCGAGATCGCCCGCAAGACCCGCTTCATCGCCGGGCTTCCAGTTTCCGGCGGCGCGGTTGGCGGCGATCCCGGCCCGCACACCTCGTTGGGCGTCTTCCTGGGGATCAAGGCGGCGGTCAGCCGGGCGCTTGGCAAGGACAGTCTCGATGGTCTCCATATCGCGCTGCAGGGCGCGGGCAGCGTCGCCAGCGGGGTTGCCATGCATGCCGCTGCCGAGGGCGCTCGACTGACCATCGCCGATGTCGATGCCGGCCGCGCGCAGGCGCTCGCGACCCAGGTAAAGGGCAGTGTCGTCGACCCCGCCGCGCTGCTTGCGACCGAGGCCGATGTCGTCAGTCCGTGCGCACTCGGCGCGATCCTTACCGCCGATACGATTGCGGCGCTCAAGGCCCCGATCGTCGCGGGCGGCGCCAACAACCAGCTCGCCACGCCCGCCGATGGCGAGCGAATCCACGCCCGCGGCATCCTCTACGCCCCCGACTATGTCATCAACGCCGGGGGGATCATCAATGTCTCGACCGAATATGTCCGCGACGGCGATGCCAGCCTGGTCCGCCAGCGGGTCGAGGCGATCCCCGGCCGGCTCGAGCAGATCTGGGCGCAGAGCGCGTCCACCGGCCAGAACCCGGCAGCCGTCGCCGACGCCATGGCCCAGGCGCTCATCGGTCGCTGAGCCAGCGCTGATTTGCTAATTTACGCGGTTTCCCCTATGTCGGGGAGGCTACCAGTTGCCTGATCGGGTCTGGCTCTACGAGTCCTCTTCCTTTTCTACCGCTGCTTCTAGCCGGTGATCGGCTTTCGCTCGCCGCAACGGAAAAAGGATTTTCCCATGATTTCAGGTACCGTCAAATTCTTCAACACCGACAAGGGCTTCGGCTTCATCAAGCCCGATGACGGTTCGAACGATGCGTTCGTCCACATCAGCGCCGTCCAGGCTGCCGGGATGCAGACGCTCAACACCGACCAGCGCGTGTCGTACGAGCTCGAGCCCGATCGTCGCGGCCGCACCAGCGCCGTCAACCTCCAGGCCGCCTAACCCGCAGCCTTCCGCGCACCGGCCTCGTTCGCAAGAGCGGGGCCGGTTCGTTTCCGACGATATCATGTTCCGAAGAGGAGACTCCCCCTGTCCAGCCAATCCCTCTTCTTCTCCGAGCGCCGCGACGCCGAGGTCAAGCTCGCCGACGCCGCAACGCTCGCCAATGTCCGCGAAAATCATCTGCGCGCCGCCGCGGCGTGGGACGTCCTTGCCGCCCGCTCGGTGCGCGGCGACCGCCTCCGCGCGGAGGAACAGAAGCGCAAGGACGAGAACGGCCTGACCGCCTGACCTTCTTCTTTCGGGCCCGGTTCGCGGCCGTTTCCTTCGCGTCCAAGAGCGGCTAATCGCGCTCGTTCAATGCACGGCTTCGCCAATCCCGCCCGCTTCCTCCGTTTCGCGCGCCCCGCGACGTCGATCTCGCTCGTCCTCGGCGTGCTGCTCGCCGCGAGTGGCATGATGGGCGGGCTGTTCGTCACGCCGCCCGATTATCTCCAGGGCGAAACCGTGCGCATCCTCTACATCCACGTTCCCGCCGCCTGGCTCGGCATGGCCGGCTGGGGAGGCGTCGCGGGCGCGTCGCTGAGCCAGATCGTCTGGCGCCATCCGCTCGCGACGGTCGCCGGGCGCGCGATCGCACCGGCGGGCGCCACCTTCGCCGCGACCTGTCTTGCGACGGGGTCGATCTGGGGCCGGCCGACCTGGGGCACGTGGTGGGAGTGGGACGGGCGACTGACCTCGATGCTGATCCTGTTCTTCCTCTACCTTGGCTATATCGCGCTCGCCGCCGCCGAGAAGGAGCGCGGCGGGGAAGGGCGCATGGCCGCCATCTTCGGCCTCGCCGGGGCGGTCAACCTGCCGATCATCCATTACAGCGTGCTGTGGTGGCGGACGCTCCACCAGGGGCAGAGCATCAGCATCATGGGCGGATCGACCATCGCGCCGGCCCTGATATGGCCGCTGCCGCTGACGATGCTCGGCTTCAGCCTGCTGTTCCTCGCCGCGGTGCTCATGCGCATGCGGGCCGAGCTCGCCGAGCTGCGGGTCGAGGCGCGGCTGCGGCGGGCGACGTCATGAACCAGTGGCCGTTTGTCCTCGCCGCCTATGCGGTCATGCTGATCGCCACGGCGGTCCTGCTCGGCTGGTCGTTCGTCACGATGCGCCGCGCCGAGGCTGCCGCCGACGCGCTCAGGCGCCGCGACTAGCGCGATGAAGCCCAAGCACCAGCGGCTCGTGCTGATCCTGTTGGCGCTCGCCGCCGTGACCGGCGCGGCGTTGCTCGCGATGTGGGGGCTGCGCGCGCAGGCCTCCTATTTCTATACCCCCGCCGACATTGCCGCGGGCAAGGCGGCCGAGGCGGGGGAACGCACGGTGCGCTTGGGCGGCATGGTCGAGAAGGGGTCGCTGGTCCGCGCGCCCGACGGGGTGACCGTCAGCTTCCTCGTCACCGACGGCAACTCCACCACCCCGGTAACCTATCGCGGCATCCTGCCCGACCTATTCCGCGAAGGCAGCGGGGTCGTCGCCGAAGGGCGTATGGCGGGCAAGGGCTTCACCGCCGACACGATCCTCGCCAAGCATGACGAACGCTACATGCCGCCACAAATGGGCAATCAGAAGGCGGAGCACGCGGTTGCCAAAACGGTGGCGAAGTGATCGCCGAGGCCGGCCTCGCCGCGCTGTGGCTTGCGACCGCGCTTGCGCTGCTCCAGCTGCTGCTCGGCGTCGCCTATGCCCGCCAGCAGGTCGGCGGTCCAACCGTCGCGCGGGCGCTCGCCATCGCGCAGGGGCTGCTCACGCTGACCGCCTTCGCTGCCCTCATCGCCTGCTTCGCGCGCACCGACCTGTCGGTCGCGCTCGTCGCCGAGAACAGCCACGGCGCCAAGCCGATGCTCTACAAGATCGCCGGGACCTGGGGGAACCACGAAGGCTCGATGCTGCTGTGGGTGACCGTCCTTGGCCTCGCCGGCGCCGCGCTCGCCATTCTCGAACGCCGGTTGGACGACGCGATGACCGTCGCCACGCTTGCCGCGCAGGCAGCGCTCGCGCTCGGCTTCTTCGCCTTCCTGCTGATCGCGTCCAATCCCTTCGCGCGGCTGTCGCCGGCGCCCGCCGAAGGGCAGGGTCTCAACCCGCTGCTCCAGGACCCCGGCCTCGCCTTCCACCCGCCGACGCTGTACGTCGGCTATGTCGGCCTCTCGGTCGCCTTCAGCCTTGCGGTCGGCGGGCTGCTTACTCGCCAGGTTGGCCCGCTGCTCGCCCGCGCGATGCGCCCATGGGTCCTCGGCGCGTGGATCTTCCTGACGCTCGGGATCACTGCGGGCAGCTACTGGGCCTATTATGAACTCGGCTGGGGCGGCTGGTGGTTCTGGGACCCGGTCGAGAATGCGTCGTTGATGCCGTGGCTCGCCGCGACCGCGCTGCTCCACAGCCTCAACGTCCTCGCCGCGCGCGGCGGGCTTCGCGCGTGGACGATGATGCTCGCGGTGGTCGCTTTCTCGATGTCGATGCTTGGCACCTTCCTCGTCCGCTCGGGGGTCCTCACGTCGGTCCACGCCTTCGCCGTCGATCCCGAGCGCGGTGCCTTCATTCTCGCCCTGCTCATCCTCTACATCGGCGCCGCGCTGACCCTGTTCGCGACCCGCATCGCGACGGTCCGCGAGGGCGCACGCTTTGCACTGTGGAGCCGGGAAGGGGGGTTGGTCGCCAACAACCTGCTGCTTTCGGTGATCCTCGGCATCGTCTTCGTCGGCACGCTCTATCCGCTGCTGGCGGAGGCTGCGACGGGCGAGAAGCTGTCCGTCGGGCCACCCTATTTCAACGCGACCGCAGGCCCGCTGGCGCTGTTGCTGGTAGCGCTGTTGCTGTTCGCGCCGCTGCTTCGCTGGCGCGATGATCGACGGCCGAAGCTCGCCCGGATCATCCCCGGCGCGCTGGCAAGCGTAGTGGCGCTCGGCCTGACCCTGGCCGCGCCTGCGATGGCCTTGCTGCCCCGGCTCGGCCTCGCGCTCGCGGGCGGCCTTGCGGTTGCAAGCTTGCTGCCGCTCGCTCGCCGCAACCCGCTCCGCACCCCGCTCGCCACCTGGGGAATGGCGATCGCCCATTTCGGGGTGGCCGTCTCGCTCGCCGGGATGGCGATCGATTCGAGCTTTACCGTCGAAAAGCTGGCGGCGGCGCGCGCGGGTGACACGCTCGTGGTCGGGCCCTGGGCCGTGACCTTCGCTGCGCTCGACCCGATCGCCGGGCCCAACTGGACGGCGCTCGAAGCCCGGCTCGATGCGACCCGCGGCGACACTCGCCTGACGCTGACGCCCCAGGCGCGGACCTTCTCCGATCCGCCGACCGATACCAGCGAAACCGCCATCGCCACCCTGTGGGACGGTCAGCTCTACACCGTGCTGGGCAAGCAGAACGAGGACGGTCGCTGGCAGCTGCGCTTGTGGTGGAAACCGTTCGTGACGTTGATCTGGCTCGGCGGCGCGTTGATCGCATTTGGCGGACTGCTCGCCTTGCTCGGTCGCCTGTGGCGCGAGGTCGGGCGCGACTGGCGGCGCGAGAAACTGTCGTGAAGGCCAGTACGCGCTTCCTTCCCATGGCGCTGTTCCTGGCGGTCGTCGGCGTGCTCGTGTGGCGCCTGGTTCATCCGACCGATAGCGCCATTCGCTCCCAGCTCGCGGGCAAGCCGGTGCCTGCCTTCACGCTTGCCCCCGCGGCGCCCGGCAAGCCGGGGCTGGCGAGCAACGACCTGGTCGGCAAACCGCATCTGCTGAACCTCTTCGCGAGCTGGTGCGTGCCGTGCATCACCGAGCTTCCCCTGCTCCAGCAGCTGCAAGCGGAGGGGGTACCAATCGTTGGCATCGATATCCGCGACCGCCCGGAGGCCCTTGCCGGCTTCCTCGCCGACCATGGCGATCCCTTCGCCGCAATTGGCGCGGACGCGGACAGTAGGGTGCAGATGGCGCTGGGCTCGTCGGGCGTGCCCGAGACATTCGTCGTCGACCGCCGCGGCATCATCCGCCGGCAGTTCATTGGCGGGATCAGCGCGGCCGACCTGCCCGAGGTGCGCCGCGAACTCGCCGAGGCGGCGCGATGAGGCGGCTGTTGCTCGCCCTCGCGCTACTGGCCGCCCCCGCGCTGGCCGACAGCGACCGCGCGCAGCCAAAGTGGGCTAACGAGCAACTTCCCGACCCGCGCCAAGAGGCGGCGGCGCAGGCGCTGATGGCGACGCTGCGCTGCCTGGTCTGCCAGGGGCAGTCGATCGCGGACAGCGAAGCCGACCTGGCAGGATCGATGCGTGCGATGGTCCGCACTCGCATCGCGGCGGGCGAGCAGCCCGAGGCGATCCGCGCCTGGCTGATCGAGCGCTATGGCAATTGGGTCAGCTTTGCCCCCGCGGTGACCCCGCTGACCTGGCCGCTCTGGGCCGCCCCGATCGCACTGCTGCTGGCCGGGCTGTGGCTGGCGCGCAATCGCTTCCGGGGTCGGCGATGAGCTGGGCGATCCTCATGGCGATAATTGCCCTGACCCTCGCGCTGCTGTGGCTGCTGCGCGTGCGCGGGTCGCTGCTGACCCTCGCTGCCGCCGCATTGCTGTTCGGCGGGGCCGGCTATGCACTGCTGGGCAGCCCCGGTCTGGCGGGAACTTCACGATCGGCCGCCGACAGCCCCGCCTCACCCTCGCTCGCCGGCGCGCGTCACGCATTTTTTGGGACCTTCACGCCGGCCGAGCGCTGGCTGATCCTCGCCGACAGCTATGCGCGCAGCGGCGATACGATGGAGGCCGCGCAGATCGTCCAGTCGGCCCTCCGCGCGCATCCCGAGGACCCCGAGCTGTGGACCGGCTATGCCAATGCGCTCGTCGACCATGGGCATATGCTGACGCCCGCCGCGCGGCTTGCCTTTGCACGCGGCATCGCGCTGTCGCCCCACGCCGCGGGCCCGCGCTTCTTCCTCGGGCTGGCGCTGATGCGATCGGGCGACCGCGACGGCGCGCGCCAGCAATGGCAAGCGATCCTCGCCACGTCCCCGGCCGATGCCAGCTGGCGACCGATGGTCGAAGGCGGGCTGGTCCTGCTGCGCGGGGATGCCCGCTAGATCGCGGCCTCGAACGGCAGGTCGAGCGCTTCGGCGACGGCCTGGTGGCGGATCTTGCCGCCCGAGACGTTGAGCCCGTTGGCGAGGTGGGGGTCGGCCTTCATCGCCTCGTCGGCGCCGAGGTTGGCGAGCTTCAACGCAAACGGCAGCGTCGCATTGTTCAGGGCGAACGCCGAGGTTCGCGCCACCGCGCCGGGCATGTTCGCCACGCAATAATGGATCACCCCGTCGATCGTGTAGACCGGATCGGCGTGGGTCGTCGCGTGGCTCGTCTCGAAGCAGCCGCCCTGGTCGATCGCGATGTCGACCAGCACCGACCCGCGCTTCATCGTCTTGAGCATGTCGCGGGTGACCAGCTTGGGCGCCGCGGCACCTGGCACCAGCACCGCGCCGATCACCAGCTCGGCCTCCTGAATCGCCGCCGCGATTGCCGCCTTCGACGCGAACGCGGTCTTGATCGTCGAGCCGAAGTGCATGTCGAGCTCGGCCAGCCGGTCGTTGTTGATGTCGTAGATGGTGACGTCGGCGCGCTGCCCGGTGGCGATCTGCGCGGCGTTGATCCCGGCGACCCCGCCGCCGAGGATCGCGACCTTGGCCGGGGCGACTCCGGGGACGCCGCCGAGGAGCACGCCGCGGCCGCCCTGCTCCTTTTCGAGATAATGCGCGCCGACCTGGATCGACATGCGTCCGGCGACTTCGCTCATCGGCTTGAGCAGGGGTAGCGCGCCCGACCGCGACGTCACCGTCTCATAGGCGATGCAGGTCGCGCCCGAGGCCATCAGCCCTTCGGCCTGCGGCTTGTCGGCGGCAAGGTGGAGGTAGGTGAACAGGATATGCCGCGGCTCGAGCAGCGCGATCTCCTGGGGCTGCGGTTCCTTGACCTTGACGATCATGTCGGCCGCCTTGAACACCGCCGCCGCATTGGCAAGAATGCTCGCGCCCGCCTTCTCATAGGCGCTGTCGGCAAAATCGATGCCCATCCCGGCGCCGGTTTCCACCACCACCTCGTGGCCGGCGTGGACCAGTTCGGCGACCGACGCCGGGGTCAGGCCGACGCGATATTCGTGGTTCTTGATTTCCTTGGGCACACCGACACGCATGGGACGTTCTCTCTTACGTAATGTGGATCGGGCGCCGATATAGGGCCGGCTTGCGGCTTTGTCCCCTGCGATTGCGGGCGGACCGGCGCAGTGCTAGGCGCGCCACCGCATGAACATCACCGCCACCGGCGCGGCCGTAGCCGAGGCCCCCGACGACGTTTCGCACGGCCACGCCCAGGGCAGCCTCGCCAAGCTCGCGGTCGGCGCCATCGGCATCGTCTTCGGCGACATCGGTACCTCGCCGATCTACGCCTTCCGCGAGACCTTCGCCGGGCACCACAAGCTCGTCCCCGACGCCCTCCACGTCTATGGCGTGCTCAGCCTGATCTTCTGGTCGATGATGATCATCGTCAGCCTGAAGTACGTCACCATCATCATGAAGGCCGACAACAAGGGCGAAGGCGGCTCGCTGGCGCTGCTCGCGCTGATCAACCGCTCGACCACCGACACGCGCAAATGGGCCAAGGGGATCGTCCTGCTCGGCGTCTTCGCAACGGCGCTGTTCTACGGCGACAGCATGATCACCCCGGCCATCTCGGTGCTGTCGGCGGTCGAGGGGCTGACCACCGTCCAGCCGGCGTTCGAGCCGTTCGTTGTGCCGACCGCGGTCGTCATCCTGATCGGGCTGTTCCTCATCCAGTCGCGCGGCACCGCCAAGGTCGGGCTCTTCTTCGGCCCGATCATGCTGGTCTATTTCGTGACGCTGGCAGTGCTCGGCGTGATGCACATCCTCGATCACCCCGCCGTGATCCTCCAGGCGCTCAACCCGCTCAACGGCTATAAATTCTTCGCCGAGGCGCCGGTGCGGGCGTTCGTCGCGCTCGGCTCGGTGGTGCTCGCCGTGACCGGCGCGGAGGCGCTCTATTCGGACATGGGCCACTTCGGGCGCAACCCGATCCGCGTGTCGTGGCTGTTCTTCGTCCTGCCCGCGCTGACGCTCAATTACATGGGGCAGGGGGCGATGCTCCTCTCGCTGCCCCCGGCGCAGGCGATCGCGACCGTCCAGAACCCGTTCTTCTTCCTTGCCCCCGACATTCTCCGCCTGCCGCTCGTCCTGCTCGCGACGGCGGCGACGATCATCGCCAGCCAGGCGGTCATCTCAGGCGCCTTCTCGGTCACCCAGCAGGCGATCCAGTTGGGCTTCATCCCGCGCCTCAGGATCACCCACACCAGCGAGACCGCGGCGGGGCAGATCTACATCCCGGCGATCAACTGGGCGCTGATGATCATGGTGCTGGTCCTGGTCGTTAACTTCCGCACCTCGTCGAACCTCGCCGCCGCCTATGGCATTGCCGTCACCGGCGCGATGTTCATCGACACGCTGCTGATCGGCGTCGTGTTGTTCACCTTGTGGAAGTGGAATCGCTTCCTCGCCGGCGGGCTGGTCGCGCTGTTCCTGATCGTCGACGTCGCCTACTTCGGCGCCAACCTCTTGAAGGTCCCGGTCGGCGGCTGGTTCCCACTGCTCGTCGGCGCGATCGCCTTCACCATGCTCACCACCTGGGCACGCGGGCGCAAGCTGATGATCCTCCGGCTGGAGGAGGAATCGATCCCCGTGAAGGTGTTCATCAAGTCGGCCCGGTCAAGCGCCGCGCGCGTTCCCGGCACCGCCGTGTTCATGACCAGCGCCGCGATCGGCGTTCCCCACGCGCTGCTCCACAACATCAAGCACAACAAGGTGCTCCACGAGCGGATCATCCTGCTCACCGTCCGGATCGAGGACGTGCCCTACGTCACCTCGGGCAAGCGCATGGCGACCGAGGACCTCGGCGAAGGCTTCTATCGCATCGTCCTGCGCTATGGCTTCATGGAGGACATCGACGTCCCCGCGGCGCTGTCGGATATGAAGGGTTGCGGCCCGACTTACCAGAAAATGGACACCAGCTTTTTCCTCGCCCGCCAGACCCTGATCTCGTCGGAGCGCCCCGGAATGGCGATCTGGCGCGAAAAGCTGTTTGCGTGGATGCTGCGCAACGCCGAAAGCGCGATGGAATTTTTCAAGCTGCCGGCCAACCGAGTCGTGGAACTCGGTAGCCAGGTCGAGATTTAAGCACTTCCCTGGACGCCCGCCGCAAGCTCGCGCCCTATAGTCTAGGATCCTCGCTCGATGAACGACATCGCACTGCCCTCGGCCCCCGCCGCGCCCGTTGACGAGCCTGGAGCCCATGTCGGGCACGGCCATGCGCAGGGTCCGGTCGCTGCATTGGCGCTCGGCGCGATCGGGGTCGTGTTCGGCGATATCGGCACCAGCCCGCTCTACGCGATGAAGGAAGTGTTCGTCGGCCACCACCCGCTCGCGGTCGACCGCTTGCACATCTTCGGCACCGTCTGCCTGATGTTCTGGTCCCTGGTGGTGATCGTCACGATCAAATATGTCTGGCTGATCCTGCGTGCCGACAACAAGGGGGAGGGCGGCAGTCTCGCGCTTCTGGCGCTGATCCAGCGCTCGATCGGCGGCGGCCGCTGGGGCACCAGCCTCGTCATGCTCGGCATCGCCGCGACCGCGCTGTTCTTCGGCGACGCGATGATTACCCCGGCAGTGTCGGTGCTTTCGGCAGTCGAGGGCCTCGAAACGGTCAACCCCGGGTTCGCCCCCTTCGTCATCCCGGCGGCAATCCTGATCCTGATCGGCCTGTTCTTCATCCAGGCGCGCGGCACCGATACGGTTGGCAAGCTGTTCGGACCGGTGATGGTGTTCTACTTTTTCGTCATCGCCGTGCTCGGGGTGATCCAGATCGCCGCCCACCCGGCCGTGATTGCCGGGCTCAATCCGATCTGGGCCTTCCGCTTCGTCGCCGCCAATCCGCCGCTTGCCTTTCTCGCGCTGGGCTCGGTCGTGCTGTGCGTTACTGGCGCCGAAGCGCTCTACGCCGACATGGGTCACTTCGGCCGCCGTCCGATCACGCTGGCGTGGCTGTGCCTCGCCTTCCCGGCGCTGATCCTCAACTATCTGGGGCAGGGGGCGCTGATGCTGTCGGACCCGAGAATGGCCGACAATCCGTTCTACTACATGGCGCCCGACAGCCTGCGCCTGCCGCTGGTCATCCTCGCCACGGTCGCGACCATCATTGCCAGCCAGGCCGTCATCACCGGCGCCTTCTCGGTCGTCCAGCAGGCGATCCAGCTCGGCCTCATGCCGCGCCTCCACATCACCCACACCAGCGAGCGCGCGGCCGGGCAAATCTACGTGCCCTTCATGAACTGGACGCTGATGGTGCTGGTCATCCTGCTCGTCCTCGGCTTCCGCGAATCGACCAACCTGGCCGCGGCCTATGGCATTGCCGTCACGGGCACGATGTTCATCACCGCGCTCAACTTGGGCGTGCTGGCGCGCAAGGTGTGGAACTGGCCGATGCCGGTTGTCATCGTCGTGATCGGCGGGTTCATGCTGATCGACGGGGTCTATTTCGCCTCCAACCTGACGAAGTTCTTCGCCGGGGGCTGGTTCCCGCTGCTGATC
>JALYIX010000235.1 GCA_030775565.1 Pseudomonadota bacterium
GTAAGCAGGAAGTCCGAGAAACGCCGCGACGAGCATCACGATGACCACCGCTGGCGTAAAGACCTTGATGTTGCCGAACATCACCGCAAAGAGAGCAGCGGCGGCTCCACTCGCAACAATCGTTCCACCGACGATTGTTGCCGCGTTACGAAACTGCATGCTTGCCCCCTAATCGTGCACACGCCTTGGAATGTCCGCAGGGAGCCAAAACGGCTCTATCTGGACTGAATCCACGGAATACCCACGGACGCAAATAGCCTGCCTTTGCAAGGCGCTGGAATCGCGCCTGTTTTCCCGCTCCGTTATCTGCTCCCAAAGCAGATGCGCTACCAGGCTGCGCCACTCCCCGACGGGCGGCGCTTACCAAGCAATCGGCGTCGGCGCCACTGTCTATGCGCGTTACTTCTTGGCCGTCGTGGTGGTGGTGGTTTTTTCGGTGGTGACTTCGACGCGATGCTTGCCGTCGACCGCGTTGCCAAGGCTGTCGGCAGCATGACCAACCGACTGGCCGAGCTTGTCGGCGCTCGCCGCAAGGTTCGACAGGCCGCTGTGGACTTCGCTGGCGTTGTTGCTGACCGCGTCGATCTTGTTGCTGGCGCTGTCGACCGCCTTGCTCGCTCCATCGAGCGCCGACGCAGTGCCATTCTTGGCGGCGTCGGCCGATAGCGTTACCGTCGAGGTGTTATTATCGGGATTCTCCGTCACTTGGCATGCCGCGAGGAGGAGCGTGGAGGAGAGCAGGAAGGGAAGCGCGCGCATCGGAAAGCTCCTTTGGATCTCCCCCCTCAACGCCGCAGGCGCCGCTTCGGCTCCGTTCCCGGTCACAGCAGCCGCAACTGATCGCCCGGCGGCGGCTCGAACAGGTCGGTGCGCAGGGTAAAGCGCGCCTGGGGCAGACCGAAGCGCCTGGTCGCCAGCTCGAACCGCGTCCGCAGCAGGTCCGCCCACACCCCCTGACCACGCATCCGGCTGAAGAAATCGGGATCATTGTCGCGCCCGCCGCGCAAGCTGCGGATCGTCGCCATGACCTTCGCCGCGCGGTCGGGATAATGGTCGTCGAGCCACGCCCGGAATAGCGGCGCGACTTCGTGCGGCAGCCGCACGGGGAGGTAGAAACCGCCGCGCGCCCCATGCGCCACCGCCGCCTCGACGATTGCCTCCAGTTCATGGTCGGTGATCTGTGGCACCACGGGCGCAATCGCGACGATCGCGGGGACTCCGGCCTCGGTCAGTGACCGCACCGCCGCGAGCCGCTTGCGGGCCGAAGGTGCGCGCGGTTCGAGCGTGCGGTGGACCTTGGGATCGAGCGAGGTCACCGAGATCGCCACCGCCGCGATCCCCAACTTGGCCGCGGGAACGAGGATATCGAGATCGCGCAGCACTCGGTCGGACTTGGTCGTGATCGTGAACGGATGCTTGGTCTCGAGTAGCAATTCGAGCACCGATCGGGTGATCCGGAACCGCTCCTCGATCGGCTGGTAGGGATCGGTATTGGTCCCCAGCGCGATCGATTTCGCCTCATAGCCGGGCCGCGACAGCGCCGCGTGGAGCAGCTTGGCGGCATCGGGCTTGGCGAACAGCCGGCTTTCGAAATCGAGCCCCGGGGACAGGTCGTGATAGGCGTGGGTCGGCCGCGCGAAGCAATAGATGCAGCCATGCTCGCACCCGCGATAGGGATTGACCGACCGGTCGAAACCAATGTCGGGCGACGAATTGCGCGTCAGGATGGTGCGCGGCTTCTCGATCGTCACGGTCGTACGCCGCGGCGTAATCCCGTCGAGCGCGGCAACGCTGTCGAGCCATTCGCCCTCGGCGATTCGCTCGTTCAGCCCGAACCGCGCCGGCCCGGTATTGCGCGTTGCTCCGCGCCCATGGTTCGATTCGATCGGCACGGCGCGATCATAACAGAACAAAAGACGAACGCTAGGTGCCTCTCATGCCCGGCCTAGCGCACTTCGCTCAGCCGGGTGTGCGCGGTCGGGAACGCCGGCCAGCGATGCTCGGCCAGCGCCCGCAGGCTCGGCTGCTCGGCCCCGGCGAGCCCTTGATAAACCCACATGTTGCGCATGACCGCGGGCACATAATAGCGCGTTTCCCAATAAGGGATGCTCTCGATCCACAGCAAGGGGTCGCCCTTGTCGGCAATCGCGTTCCAGCGATCGACCGGCAGCGGCCCGGCATTGTAGGCGGCGATGACGCGCGGCAACTGCCCGCGCGTTGCGGGATTGGCACGCAGCAGTTCGATGAAGGCCTGGCCATAATCGAGATTGATCGTCGGATCGGTCAGCGCCGCGGGATCGAACGCCGCACCGCGCGACCGCGCCGTGTCGCCCGCCGTGCCTGGCCGCACCTGCATCAGCCCGACCGCGCCGGCCTGGCTGACCGCACCGCTGCGGAAATTCGATTCCTGGATGATGTGTCCGTAGGCGAGCGCCGGATCCACCCGCCAGCCATTCTGCGGAGTCCAGCGCGGGCGCGGGTATCGCGCCGCAACCTCGACCGACACCCCCGGTTGGCCATTGGTGGCGAGCCAATATTGGC
>JALYIX010000236.1 GCA_030775565.1 Pseudomonadota bacterium
TCGATCGACTGTCCGAAGGGGCGTCCGCTTTGCCGCTCCTTGCCACTGTTGAGCAGGCTGATGCCAAGCCGCATCGCCGCCTCGGGCCTAAGCGCGAGGCAGATTAATCCGCGTGCGTGGAGCGCGAGGAAATTGACTGCTGCGGCGTCCGCCGACCGCGCGGCGACGACAAGATCGATATCCCCGCCACGAAGCCCGTCACCGGTGACGAGCACGATCCCGCCGGCGCCGAGCTGCGCGATCGCCCGATTGACGCTGTCCCCGCTCATGCCGCCCGTCTCCCCGCCATGAATGATGACCTCGCGCTGGCGAGATCGCCGTGTTCGAGTAACAGCAGCCGGGGACCGCGGCCCGCGGCATGGTGCGCCACCCCACAAGCTGGTACTCTGCCGCTGTCGACGGCAAGGTCGAACGGCGCCTGGTCGCCGACATCGATCGTGGCTGCGCCTGCCATGTCATCCTCGTTAAATGAACCGATGCTTCACTCTTGCTGTCTGTCCATCGGTGTCATACGATTATCGTGCAGCGCCCGGCGAAATCAAGACCGCACTGAACAAGCGCACAGTGGGAGGAATGATGAGCGACCTCGAACAGGCACCTGTCGCAGAGCAGCGCACCCCCGTCACGCGGGCGCAAATGCTGCTCGTTGCGCTGGTCTTTTTTGCAACCGCGCTCAACTATGTCGACCGGCAGGTCCTCGCACTGCTGAAGCCAACCCTCGAAACCGAGTTTCACTGGAGCGATTCCGACTTCGCCCACCTCGGTTCCTCGTTCCAGCTGGCCGCGGCGGTGACCCTGCTGGCGGTCGGCTGGATCGTCGATCGTTTCGGGGTCCGGCTGGCCTATGGAGTCGCGGTCGCGCTGTGGAGTCTGGCCGGGATGGCGCATGCGCTGGCGTCCACCGTCCAGCAATTCGTGATCGCCCGCGTCGTCCTTGCCTCCGCCGAATCGGTCAATACCCCGGCGGCGGTCAAGGCGGCCGCGCTCTACCTGCCGCTGCGCGCCCGCTCGTTCGGCATTGGCCTCGTCAACACCGCGCCCAACATCGGCGCGATCATCACGCCGCTACTGATCCCACCGTTCGCGCTCGCCTTTGGCTGGCGCGCCGCGTTCGTCGTCACCGGGTCGCTCGGATTATTCTGGCTGCTGCTGTGGATCGTCGGGACTCGCAAGCTCGTGCCGATCGTGGCGATCGACGCCGGCGCGGCGCGGGTAAAGGTCGATGTGCGCGCGCTCCTCCTCGACCGGCGCAGCTGGGCGGTGATCGGCGCCAAGGCCTTCACCGATCTCGTCTGGTGGTTCGTGCTGTTCTGGATGCCCGATTTCTTCCACCGCCAGTTCGGGATGAGCCAGGGATCGCTCGGCGGTCCGATCGCGATCATCTTCACCCTCGCCGCGCTCGGCGCGATCACCAGCGGCGGGCTGTTCCCCTTGCTCCTCGCGGGTGGCCGCTCGATCAACAGCGCGCGCAAGGTGTCGATGCTGTTCTTCGCGCTGGTCGTGCTGCTCATGCCACTGGCGCTGACCGTGGGCAGCCCGTGGCTGGCGGCGCTGCTGATCGGCGCGGGACTGTTCGCGCACCAGGGCTTTTCGACCAACATCTTCGGGATGGCGACCGACATCATCCCGCCGGCACGAATCGCGACGGTGATTGCGTTCGGCGCGGTGGCGGGCAACCTCACCGGCACCGGCATCATCGAGTTCGCCGGCTGGTCGCTCGACCACAAGCTCGGCTATGCCCCGCTCTTCCTGATCTGCGGTTCCGCCTACCTCCTCGCGCTGGGCTGGATCCAGCTCCTCCAGCCGCGACTGACGCTTGCTGCTGACGAGGAAAGTGCCGCACAGGTCGCTGCATGAAATATCAGGCTGCCGACCTTTATAACGACCTGGAATACGCGCCGCGATCGACCTGGCGAGAGCATGTTCCAGGACTTGCGGTGGCGCTCGCCGCAACCGCTGCCGCGGCCTATCTTTCGGACCATTACGGCGCCCCGCTGACGCTGATGGCCCTGCTCGTCGGCCTAGCGCTCAATTTCCTCGGCAGCGACGAGCGGCTGCTTCCCGGCCTGGCCTTCGCCTCGCGCACCCTGCTGCGCGTCGGCATCGTCCTCGTCGGGGTTCGCGTCACCCTCGCCCAGATTGCCAGCCTCGGTCCCTCGGCGCTCGTCGCCACGATGGCGATTATTGCCGCGACGATGGGTATGGGCGTGCTGGTCGCCCGGCGGATGAAGCTCGGCGGCCCGTTCGGGGTCCTCGCCGGCGGGGCGGTCGCGATCTGCGGCGCCTCGGCGGCGATGGCCTTCGCCAGCCTGCTTGGCGAGCGCCGCGTCAGCAACGCGCAGCTCACCCTGACCCTCGTCGGCATTTCCGCCGCGAGCGCCTTCGCGATGTTCTTCTACCCGATCATCGCCCACCACACCGGCCTCCACGACCAACAGGCCGGTTTCATGCTTGGCGCCTCGATCCACGACGTCGCGCAGGCGCTGGGCGCGGGCTATGCCTTCTCCGCCGCCGCCGGGCAGACCGCAACGATCGTCAAGCTGACCCGTGTCGCGCTGCTCGCTCCGGCGCTGGCCGTGGTCGCGATCTTTTTCCCGCCTGATGCCGAGGCGGGCAAGCGACCACCAATCCTGCCGTGGTTCGTGATCGGCTTCTTCGTCCTCGCAATGGTCAATTCGACCGGAATAATCCCGAAGCCGGTCGCTTCGTCGACCGAGCAGCTTGCCGGCGGTTGCCTTGCCTGCGCGGTGGCGGCGACCGGCATTCGCTCGCCGATGGCCACCCTGATGAAGACCGGCGGCAAGCCGCTGATCGTCATCGGCGCGGCCTCGCTGACCGCGCTGCTTCTCGCCTTCGCATTCGCGCTGGAATTCGTGAAGGGCTAGACCTTCAATGGCCCATGGTTGAGCTTGGGCAGCACATGCCGGGCGAACAGGTCGGCCTCGGCGGCGTGGGGATAGCCCGACAGGATGAAGGCCTCGATCCCCTCGGCCTGGTAGGCGCGAAGCTTGGCCAGCACCTGATCTGGATTGCCGACGATCGCTGCGCCGCAGCCCGATCGTGCCCGCCCGATCCCGGTCCATAGCTGGTCCTCGACAAAGCCGTCGTCGGATGCCGATGAGCGCAGTTCGGCCTGGCGCGTAACGCCGACGCTGGTGCTGTCGAGCGACTTGGCGCGAATCGCTTCGCCCGTCTGCGCGTCAAGCTTCGAGAGCAGCCTGTCGGCGTAGGCGCGCGCCTCCGCCTCGGTGTCGCGGACGATGACGTGCGCGCGATAGCCGAACTTCAGCGTGCGGCCGAATTTCGCCGCGCGATCGCGCATGTCGCCAATGATCTCGCGCACCGTCGGCATCGTGTCGGGCCACATCAGATAGACGTCCGCCGCCTCGGCCGCGGCATCGCGCGCCGCCGGGCTCAAGCCGCCGAAATAAAGCGGCGGGCATTTGCCGCTGACCGTCTTGATCCGCGGCGGCGCGAGGTCGAGCTGGTAGAATTCGCCGTCGAACTTGAGGTGCTCGCCCGACAACATGATCTTGAGGATCTTCATCACCTCGACCGTGCGCTGGTAGCGCGGTGCGCTCGCCAGCGTCTCGCCGGGGAGGTCGGACGAGATGATGTTGACCGTCAGCCGGCCCGCCAGGATCTGGTCGAGCGTCGCAATCCGCCGGGCGAGCTGGGGCGGCCAGTCCTCGCCGGTCCGCACTGCCCACAATAGCCGCATGCGCTTGAGGTACGGCGCGATCGCCGCCGCGAAGACCGTCGTGTCGAGCCCGAGTGCATAGCCGGACGGGAGCAATATATTGTCGAACCCGCCGCTTTCGGCCTGAAGGACGATGTCGCGGCAATGCGCCCAGCTCGACCGAAGCATCGGGTCGGGTACGCCGAGGAACTCGTAATCGTCGTCGCACAGCGCGGAAAACCAGCTGACTTCACACGAATCGGTCATGGCAGGGGCTCCTGACGGGCGGCGACCAGCACCGCGTACCAACTTTGGCGGGTCCAGCGGACGGTGAGCGCGTCGGCCGCCTCGGCGATGCGCGCGGCGGTCTGCGAGCCGATGATCGGGATCGGCCGCGACGGGTGCGCCATGATCCACGACAGCGCTGCGGCGGTGCGCGATACGCGCTGATCGTCGGCGACGAGGTCGAGTGCTGCGGCAACCGCCATCGCGCGCGCTTCGGTCGGCGAGGCGAGCTGACCGCCGGCCAGCGGGGACCAGGCAAGGATTGCAAGATCGAGGTCGATCGCCTGGTCGCTCTCGCCGTTGACGAACGGATCGAAGCGCAGCGCCGACAATTCGGGCTGGGTCGAGACCAGCGGCACGGTCGACGCCGCGGCAACCGAGGCAAGGTGCGCGACCGTGAAGTTCGACACGCCGAACGCCCTGATCTTGCCCGCCTTGTGCGCTTTCTCGACCGCGCTCGCGATCTCGTGGGGGTGGGTCAGCAGGTCGGGGCGGTGGACTTGCCACAGGTCGATGGTGTCGATCGCCATCCGCCGCAACGAGGCGTCGATCGCCTGTGTGAGATAGGCTTCGCTCGAATCATAGGGGACGCCCGGATCGATCCCGCCCTTGGTCGCGATCACCAGCCGCTGGCGCATCCCCGGCTCCAACGCGAGCAACTGCCCGAACGCCTCCTCGGCGACGCCGAACCCGCTGTTGCCGTCGAAGCCATAAATGTCGGCGGTGTCGAAAAAGTCGATTCCGGCGTCGAGCGCGGCATGCGCCAGGCGCGCGTTCAGCGCCGGGTCGGCGGCCGACAGTCGCCAATGGCCCCAGGCGAGCGACGATACGTCGATACCGCTCTTGCCGAGCGATCGGCGGGCGGGGGGAAGGGTCAATTCGGTCATGCAAGATCCTTGAGCGGGGCGGGCCGAGCGGTCGATTCGCGCTCGATCAGTTGGTGGGGCAGGCGCACATGCTTGGTCGGGCCAGCTTCGACGAGCAGCGCGGTCGCGGCTTCGGCGAGCTCCCACATCGGCTGGTGGACGGTGGTCAGCTTGGGCCACACCATTCGCGCGACGGTGGTGTCGTCGAACCCGGCCACCGACAAGTGACGTGGCACGTCGATCCGCCGGTCATGCGCAACCGACAATACCCCCGCCGCCATGTCGTCGTTGCTGGCGAAGATCGCGGTGGGCGGCTGGGGCAGGTCGAGCAGCGCGACCGCGGCAGCGACCCCGCTGTCGAAATCGAATTCGCCGTCGCGAATATAGGCAGGATCGGCAGCGATCCCGGCGCGGGCGAGCGCACGCTCATAGCCCGCCAGGCGGTCGGCGCTGCCGGCATGGTTCGAGTGACCCTTGATGAACCCGATCCGGCGGTGGCCGAGGTTGATGAGGAAGCTGGTCATGTCGTCGGCGGCAAGCGCGTCATCCATGAACACCGAACTCGTCAGTGCATGATTGCGGCCGGGCGAAATGCGCACGAACGGCACGTCCATCGCCTCGAGCGCATCGAGCACCGGCTGGCAGTCGGTCACCGGCGACGACAGGATGACTCCGTCGACATGCGTTTCGCGGACGAGGTCGCGGACGGCCTTGCCGACGTCGGGATCGGCGACATCGACCGGCTGGGACAGCAGGCGCAGGCCGTCGGCGCGGCAGCGCTCCCAGCAACCGTACTGGATGCGGTTCATGTAATAGGGGCTGTGATTGTCATAGATCAGCGCGACCTGCCCGGACTTGGTCCCGGCAAGGATTCGGGCAGCGACGCTGGGCGTAAACTGCAGCGCGGCCATTGCGGCCTCGACCTTCAACCGGGTCGCCGCGCCGATATATTGGTGATTGTTAAGCACCCGGCTGACGGTCTTGACCGACACGCCTGCCTCGGCGGCGACATCGCGGATGTTCGAGCGGTCACTCATTGCGCCAGCCCTTCGAACAGCGCCGCGAACGGACTGCCAACGCGGGTGAACACCGCCGGCTGGCCGATCGGCGCGGCGACCTCGGTCGGTCCCGCGGCGAAGCGCCGACCACTCCACAGATGGCGCCAGTGGCCCGCGGGCAGCGTCAGGGCACGCGTCGCCGCTCCTTGCTCGATGACCGGCGCAACAATCATGTCGGCACCATAAGCGAAGCAGTCCTGGACCGGATAGTGGACCGGATCGGGATCGACCAGGAACAGTGGCCGCTGCATCGGCAGCCCGGTCGCCGCGGCTTCGTCGCGCAGGCTGCGGACATAGGGCGCCAGGGCTGCGTGGAGCTGGCTGAAGCGCGCGAACTGCGCGAGCAGGCGTGGGTTCGAATCGATCTGCAGATTGTCGTCCGGACGATTGCCCTCGTGGCTGCGCATGACCGGGGAAAAAGCACCCAGCTCGATCCAGCGCAGCAGCAATTCCTCCGTCCGGACATTGCCGAGCAGGCTGGTGTAGCCGCCGACGTCGGAATGGCTGACCGCGTTGCCGACCAGTCCGGCCGACAGCGCGCCGGTGATGACCGTTCCGATTCCGTCGTGGCGCGTGAAGTCGACCGACTGGTCCCCTGCCCACAGCAGGGGGCAATGGCGCTGGACCCCGCTGAACCCGGCACGCATGAAGAACATTGCCTCGTCGGCCTTGCCGCGCCCGGCGATCGCCTGGGCATTGACCTCGGCCCACAGCACCGGCCAGCGATTATGCGCCAGCATCGGGTCGCTGCCGTCGTGGAGGCGCAGGTCGGTTGGAAGATATTCGCCAAAATCGGCCATCCACCCGGCGATGCCGAGGTCGAGCATCTCGCGCCCGAGGATCCGGTCGGCGAACCAGGCGCGGGTTTCGGCGCGGGTGAAGTCGACGACACCCGCATCGAACTCGCCGAAGTCGACATGGCGCGGTGAGTCATCGTCGAGGTTGAGCGCGAGGTGATCGCCCGCGACCGCCTCCTGGTAAAGCCCGCCATCGACCGCGAGATAGGGGTTGGCATAGGCCAGGAAGCGGATCCCGCCTTTCCTTAGCTGCGCGATGCGATCGGGCAGGGCGGGGTACCGCGCATCGTTCCAGCGCCAGTCCCAGAACAGGCGCCGTCCAAAACTCGTCTCGCGGATTCCGCACCAGTCCTCGCACCATAGTCCGCCGACCGAAGCGCCCGCGGCGACGATCGCGTCGAGCCGGTCGAAGCTTGCCTCGGCCGCCTTGAGCCCGACGATGGCCCCTTCGAGCGCCCAGTCGGGAAGCACTGCCGGACGGCCAAAAAAATCGGAAAGCCTTGAAACCAAAGCAGGAAGAGTCGATTCGGCGAACAGCGCAAAACGCGCCTCGCTCTGCCACACCTCGACCCGATGCGCGGTGGGGTCGGTGAAATCGAGCACTGAATAAGCGGTCGAATCGAGATGCACGGCCTGCCTGTTCGAGGTGAGGAAGGTCGGCTGGGGATAGTTGGTCGTCCAGTAATCGCCGCCGGCATTCCCTGCAGCGTCCATGGCGCGCGTGATCTCGGTCGACTTGTCGCGCCCGACCCCTGGCTCGCTGGTCCACATCGGGAAGCGGCGGCCGTTGAGCATCATATAGCTCATCTGCTCGCCGCCGCCCCACACCGCTTCGCCGGGATCGGCGGCGAAACGCACGACGATCCGATCGAAGCGGCAATCGAGCGCGCGGAGGGTCAGCATATCGACGCCCTCGACCAGCTCGATCGCGAGCGTTGCAACCGCAGCACCGTCGGCCTGCTCGGCGAGTTCCCAGCGCAAGGCGCCCGCGGGCCGGCACCAGCCCGGCGCAAGATGATCGCTCGGCGCGTCCGAAATATCGAAATTCCCACGGTCCATGACCACGGTGGCGGACCCTCGGGCGAAGCAGAATGCGGGTGAGTCGGGGCGGTGGACGAGCAGCGGGCGGCCGGCGAGCGACAGGGTCAGCGCGCCCTCGCCTTCGCTCGTCTCGATCATCTGCGCTCCCCAATCCGTCTGATGCGATCGTATGACACCGCTTGACAGAAACGCCGCGCGGCATCAAGCTTCGGGCCTAATCGGTCGCGCAGACGGCCATTGAACGTCCGGGACACGTCGCCAACGGCGCCCGGCTTGGGAGGGGAATATCATGAAGTCGATCCTGCTCGGCGGCACCGCCATCCTGCTTGCCGCAGCGCCGGCGCTGGCCCAGACGGCGGATCCGGCGACCGCCGCGCCGTCCGCGACGCCCGTGGGCGCGGCACCGGTGACCGATGCCTCGGCCCAGGCCTCCGCGCCCGGTGAGATCGTCGTCACCGCGCAGAAGCGGTCCGAACGGCTCCAGAAGATTCCGCTCGCCGTGTCGGTCGTCTCGGGGGAGGCACTCACCGCGCAGGGCAAGCCGAGCATCGAGAGCGCGGCGCAGCTCGTCCCCGCACTCAACTTCCAGAAGTCGGGCACGACGCTCAATCAGTCGATCTTCCTGCGCGGGGTCGGCACGGCCAGCTTCTCGATCGCCGGCGAGCCATCGGTTTCGACGGTCGTCGACGGCGTCGTCTTCGCGCGCTCGGGCGAAGCGTTCAGCGACCTCGTCGACGTTGCCCAGCTCGAAGTGCTGCGCGGTCCGCAGGGCACCTTGTTCGGCAAGAATGCTTCGGCCGGCGTGATCAACATCACCACCAAGCAACCGACCCGCACCTTCGGCGGCACCGCCGAGGCGAGCTATTTCAGCGGCGGCGAATATCGCACCCGCGCCTCGGTCAACCTGCCGCTGGGCGGCGACCTGCTCAGCCGATTCACTGGTTTCTACGGCAGCTATCGCGGCAATATTCGCAACGTCACGACCGGTGACAAGGTCAACGGCTACCGCCATTACGGCGCGCGGGCTCAGCTCGCCTATCACCCTGATCAAGGCATCCGGCTGGCGTTCATCGCCGACTATCACCACAACAACGATGATTGCTGCGCCGAGGTCATCGGCACCGGCGCGCTCGATGGTGCGGGCAATCCGATCACCAGCGTCGTCTTCGGCGTATTGCCCACCCCGCGAGGCGACGAGACCCGCGCCGTCGCCCAGAACCTCGTCACCCGCACCCGCGAGACGGGCTACGGCTTTTCGCTTCAGGCCGACATCCCGGTCGGCGACGACACGCTCACCAGCATCTCGTCGTATCGCAACTGGAAGAATACCGAGATCCGCGACGGAGACTTCCTGCCCGCCGCCTATGTCGGCTTCAACCAGCTCCACGACGTCGGTCCGCAGCACAGCAACACGGTCACGCAGGAAGTCCGGCTGACCTCGCCCGCCAACCGCTTCCTGTCCTACGTCGTCGGCGGCTTCTACTCGCGCGCCAAGTCCGAGCGGGTGTTCACCCGCGACGACATCGTCTGCAGCGCGGTCACGGGCGCACCGACCGGTGTCCTCATCCCCTGCGGGAGCACGAACGCCAACCCGTCGACCTTCCCGTCGGCGACCGCGGACTTCGGCTCGACCTTCAAGAATCTCGCGCTGTTCGGGCAGGCGACGGCCAACCTGACCCCGACCTTCCGCCTGATCGGCGGGCTCCGCTACAGCCACGACACGCTCAGCGTCTTCCACAGCCGCAACACGACGCTCTCTGGCCCTGGGATTGCGGCGAGCTTCCCGGCCACCACCTCCGGCACTGGCCAGCCGGCAACGGTCTTCACCGCCGACCAGAAAAAATCGAACGTGTCGGGCAAGGCCGCGGCGCAATATGATTTCAACCCCAACATGACGGGCTATGTCAGCTACACCCGCGGCTACAAGGGACCGGCCTACAACGTCTTCTTCAACCTCTCCGCGACCGGCACCAACGCCATCGCGGCGGAGACCTCCAACTCCTACGAAGTCGGCCTCAAGAACACGCTCGCGGAGGGCCATCTGACGCTCAACCTCGACGCATTCTATGCCAAGTACAGCAACTTTCAGGCCAACAATCCCGACGTCGTCTCGGGCGTCGTCGTGACCCGCTTCACCAATGCCGGCGATGTGTCGACGCGCGGGGTCGAGGCCGATCTGTCCTATCGCCCGGTGCGCGACCTCAGCATCAATGGCGGCATCGCCTACACCAACGCGCACGTCGACCAGTTCAACCAGCCGCCGGGCGCCGCGGTCATCCCGTCGGGCACCCAGCTGGGGTTCTCGCCCAAGTGGAAGGGCAGTCTCGCGCTCGACTATCGCTGGCGGATGGACGGCCCCGTCGACCTGTTCCTCGGCGCAAACGGCAATTATCAGTCGAAGCAGCTCGCGCTATTCTCGGCCAACGCTGTCCAGCGCCAGTTCGGCACGATCAAGGGCTATGGCATCGTCAACCTGTCGGCGGGGATCGGCGACCATGCCGACCGCTTCCGCTTGACCGCGCAGGTTCGCAACCTGTTCGACCAGAGCTATGCCGCGGCGATCCAGAACGGCGGTCCCTCGGGCAGCTACCGCTATCAGATCCCGCGCGATGCCGATCGCTACTATGGGATCACCGGCCGGGTGAACTTCTAGGGGGTTCGGGCGAGGTCGCGACCGAGCCGTCCTGGCGTCGGTCGACCTGCCTTCGATGGTGCCGGCGCAGTGGTCGGGCGTTGTCAGCGCGAGAGGGGGCCGCTAGGCGGCGCGCTCCTTCTCGTTCCCGCAGGACTGAACCATGACCGACAAGCCCCTCGACGTGCTCGCCATCGGCAATGCGATCGTTGACGTCATCACCGACGCCGACGATGGCTTCCTCTCCGCCCAAGGGCTCGACAAGGGGTCGATGCGGCTGATCGACGAGGGCGAGGCGGTGCGGCTCTACGGCGCGATGGGGCCGGGGCGCGAAGTCAGTGGCGGCTCGGCGGGCAACACCGCCGCGGGGCTGGCCGCGCTGGGACTGAAGGCAGGGTTCATCGGCCAGGTCGCAAGCGACGAGCTGGGTGACATCTATCGCCACGATATTTCGTCCGCGGGGGTCAGCTTCACCACCCCGGCGCGGGGCGATGTCGGGGCCAGTGCGCGCTGCCTGATCCTGGTCACCCCCGATGCCCAGCGGACGATGAACACCTTCCTGGGCGCGGCACAGCGACTGCCCGCGGCGGCGATTTCGGCGGACGAAGTGGCGTCGGCGAAAATCCTCTACCTCGAAGGCTATCTGTGGGACCCCGAGGAACCGCGCGCGGCGATGGAGGCCGCGATCGACGCAGCGCGGGCGGCGGGGACCAAGGTCGCCTTCACCCTCTCCGACAGTTTCTGCATCGCGCGCCACCGCGACGATTTCGTTCGGCTGATCGACGATGGGCGGATCGACATCCTGTTCGCCAACGAGGACGAGATACTGGCCTTGGCGGGCGAGGCCGGGTTCGAGGCGTCGGTGGCCTCGGTCGCCCCCCGCGTCCCGGTGCTGGTCGTGACCCGCAGCGAGAAGGGCGCGGTGGCGCTGGCCGGGGGCGAGCGCGCCGAAGTGCCGGCCGAGCCGATTGCCAAGCTGGTCGACACGACCGGCGCGGGCGACCTGTTCGCGGCGGGCTTCCTCGCCGGGCAGGCGCGCGGCAAGTCGCTGGAGACCTCGCTCAAACTGGGCGCAATCGCTGCGGCGGAAGTCATCCAGCATTATGGGGCCCGCCCGGAAGCCGACCTCAAGGCACTTGCTGCCGGCCTGCTGTAACTCGACAGTCGGGGCCGTGCTGGCTAGGGCGCGCGAGAAATCGAGCAGCTCGGGAAACAGCAATGGCCAGCAACACGCGTAGCGAAACCGATAGTTTCGGGGCGATCGACGTTCCGGGCGACAGCTATTGGGGCGCCCAGACCGAACGCTCGATCGGCAATTTTCCGTTCGGCGCGACCGAGCGGATGCCGGTCGAAATCGTCCACGCGCTGGGCTTCGTCAAACAGGCCGCGGCGCGGGTCAACGCGCGCATCGGCGGGCTCGATGTCGGGCTCGCCGAGGCGATCCAGCAGGCGGCAGCCGAAGTCGCCCGCGGCGATCTCGATGGTCAGTTCCCGCTCGTCATCTGGCAGACCGGGAGCGGGACCCAGTCGAACATGAACGCCAACGAGGTCATCGCCGGGCGCGCCAACGAGCAGCTTGCGGGAACTCGCGGCGGCAAGACCCCGGTCCACCCCAACGACCATGTCAACATGGGCCAGTCGTCGAACGACAGTTTCCCGACCGCAATGCACATCGCCGCGGCGCGCGGCGTGGCCGACAAGCTGGTCCCGGCGCTGCGCCTCGTCCACGCCCGGCTCGACGAGCTCGCCCGCCGGTGGGACCATATCGTCAAGATCGGCCGAACCCATTTGCAGGACGCGACCCCGCTGACCCTCGGCCAGGAGTTTTCCGGCTACGCGCAGATGATCGCCGACAACATCGCGCGGATCGAAGCAGTCCAGCCGCGCCTCTATCGCCTCGCGCAGGGCGGCACCGCGGTCGGGACCGGGCTCAATGCACCCAAGGGCTTCGGTGAGGCCTTCGCCAAGGAAGTCGCCAACCTCACCCGGCTGCCGTTCACCTCGGCGCCCAACAAGTTCGCCGAATTGGCCGCGCACGACACGCTGGTCGAGCTGTCGGGCGTGCTCAACGTGATCGCCGTTTCGGTCAGCAAGATCGCCAACGATATCCGCTTGCTCGGCTCGGGGCCGCGCTGCGGGCTGGGCGAGCTCAAACTGCCCGAGAATGAGCCGGGCAGCTCGATCATGCCCGGCAAGGTCAATCCGACCCAGTGCGAGATGCTGACGATGGTCGCGGCACAGGTCATGGGCAATCATGTCGCGGTGACCGTCGGCGGGCTCCAGGGCCATATGGAGCTCAACGTGTTCAAGCCGCTGATCGGGGCGAACGTGATCCGCTCGATCAACCTCCTGTCCACCGGCATGACGAGCTTCACCGAGCGCGCGCTCGACGGGCTCGAAGCCGACGAGCCGCGCATCGCCGAACTGATGAACAAGTCGCTGATGCTGGTCACCGCGCTGGCCCCGGAGATCGGCTACGACAATGCCGCAAGCATCGCCAAATATGCCCACAAGAAAGGGCTGACGCTGAAACAGGCGGCGGTGGAATTGGGGCTGGTCGACGAAGCCACCTTCGACCGGGTGGTCAAACCCGAGGCGATGCTCGGGCGCTAGAGGCCGAGGCTGAGCCGGAACCCGGCATTGTCGATCCCGGGATTCTGGCCGCTCGCCAGGGTCGCGTGGCTCAGATGGATAAGGCTCGCCTCGATCGTCGCGCGCGGCGAGAGGCGCAGGCCGACGCCGAGCTCGGGTTCGAACAGGACACGGCTGCCGAGCGCGATGCGGTCGGGGCGATCAAACCGGTCGGCCGAACCGTTGTGGACGGCAATGCCAAGGCCGGGGCGGATGAACAGGCGATCGCCGAATTTCCATGACAGGCCCGCAGCGGCGTAGCTTGTATCGCCGGCGCTGTTGAGCGCCGCAAAGGCGTAGGGCTGGAGGCCGAGCCTCGGGAAGAGCCGTCCACCGCGGTACCCGAGCTGGACATCGACCCCCTGCTCGCGCCCGCCCTCGAGCGAGAAGGGGGTGTTGACCGCATGCTTGTAGAGACCGCCAAAGAGTTCACCGGCGTGCGCGGGCGTCGAGGCGAGGCTTGCGGCGAGGATGATCGGGATCAGGTTTTTCATGCTAGTGCTTTGAAGCGCCTGTCGTTTCCCGTCAATGAACGGTCTGCCACGGTCTGCCACGGTCGGAAGGCGAGGGCGAAGTCGAGCGGCCATTGCTGGCGGGTAGCGCAGCCATCTTGCGAAAGCCTTGCTTGCCAATCGCGCCGGGCCGAGCGACACCGCAACACGATGCTTCGCCTGTTCGGCCCTCATTGCGACGGATCGCCGGTCGAGGCGGGACCGCTGGCGCACATCCCCGACGACGTCAGCTGGATCGACCTGCTCGAGCCGACGAGCGCGGAAGAAGCGCTGGTCGAGCGTTTCATCGGCTCGAACGTGCCGACGCGCGACGATCTTGCCGAGATCGAGCCTTCGAGCCGCCTCTATCAACGCAACAGCACGCTCTACCTCACCCTCTCGACGCTGACCGGGATCGACGAAGGCGATCCCTCGTCATCGCCGATCGGATTCATTCTCACGGAGCGGCACCTCGTCACCGTCCGTTATGCCGACCCGCGGCCGTTCCGGCTGCTCGCCGAACATTGGAAGCGCGAGCCGGCGCTGGCGAGCGACGGCGGGCACATGTTCGTGCGGCTGCTCGATGCGATCGTCGATCGCTTGGCCGACGAGATCGAGCGGTCGGGCGCCGAGATCGAGCGGATTTCGCGCCACATCTTCGCCAAGGACCTCGACGAGCGACGAATCCCGGCGGCGCGCTTGACCGCGCTGCTGACGCGGATCGGGCGGGCGCAGTCGCTACTCGCGCGGATCCGCGAAACCGCCGTCAGTACCAGCCGGTTGATCCATTTCCTCTCCGGCACTAACCGGCTGCGGGACTTGTCCGATGAACAAGGCCATATCGGCAGCCTGACCGCCGATACCGCCGCGCTGATCGATCATTCCAGCTTCCTGTCCGAACAGCTGACCTTCCTGCTCGACGCCTCGCTCGGGCTCATCTCGATCGAGCAGAATGCGGCGATGAAGCTGTTCAGCTGGGCGGCGCTGGTGTTCCTGCCACCGACCCTCGTGGCGGGGATCTACGGCATGAACTTCGAGCATATGCCCGAATTGAAGTGGCTCTACGGCTACCCGATGGCGCTCGGGATCATGCTCGTCAGTGCCATCGCCCCCTGGTATATATGCGCCGACGCGGGTGGATCTGACGTCGCATCGTAACGCCGGCGCAACTTAAGCTTTCGCGCGTGCGTTGCGCCGCCATGGCGACCTCGACCAAATCCAAATTCGTGCAGATCGGCGACGCGGTTTCGGCCTGGGTAGCCGACTTGTTCGCCCATCCGGCCATGCAGATCGGCGTCATCGTCTTTTGCGTCAGCTGGTTCGCGCTGCATTTGGCGACCGACCTGCTGACCGCCGCGCTGTCGATCCTGGCGATCACGCTGACCCAGATGGTCTTGAACAGTCAGAAGGAGCGCGAGACGGACGATCGGCGGCGCGATATCGCGATGCACGCCAAGCTCGACGAGCTGCTGATCGCGATGAAGGGCGCGCGACGAGATGGCCGGAATCGAGGAGCTCGATGAAGAGGAGATCGTCCAGCTGAAGGAGAATGCCCAGGAGCAGGTTGATACGCTCGACGACCAGCTCGAGGAGCGCGGGAAAAGCCGCCGGAAACGGGATCCCGTAGCGCCGCTTGACCTTTGCGCTTGCGACGCGGGTTGCTAAGGGGCGCGCAACTCCCTTCCAGCAGCCAGGACCCGCCCCATGATTCCGACCGGCCAGGACAGCCTTCATACTCGTTCGACCCTGACCGCCGGGGGCAAGACCTACGCTTATTATTCGCTCGAGAAAGCCGGCAAGGCGCTCGGCGATGTCAGCCGGCTGCCTTATTCGATGAAGGTGCTGCTCGAGAACCTCCTCCGTTTCGAGGATGGCGTGACGGTCACCAACGACGACCTCGTGGCGATGGTCCACTGGCTGAAGGAGCGCAAGATCAGCCGAGAGATCCAGTATCGCCCGGCGCGCGTGCTGATGCAGGATTTCACCGGGGTACCGGCAGTCGTCGATCTCGCCGCAATGCGCGATGCGATGAAGAAGCTCGGCGGCGATCCGCAGAAGATCAACCCGCTCGTCCCGGTCCATCTCGTCATCGACCATTCGGTAATGGTCGATGAGTTCGGCACGCCCCAAGCGTTCGAGGACAATGTCGCGCTCGAATATCAGCGCAACGCCGAGCGTTATGAATTCCTGAAGTGGGGCAGCCAGAGCTTCGACAATTTCAAGGTAGTGCCGCCGGGAACGGGGATCTGCCACCAGGTCAACCTCGAGAATCTTGCGCAGACGGTGTGGACCGGGCCTGACCAGTCGGGCGAGACGGTCGCCTATCCCGACACGCTGGTGGGTACCGACAGCCACACGACGATGGTCAATGGGCTGGGCGTGCTCGGCTGGGGGGTTGGCGGGATCGAGGCCGAGGCGGCGATGCTCGGGCAACCGGTGTCGATGCTCATTCCCGAAGTCGTCGGCTTCCGCCTGTCGGGGAGCCTCAGCGAAGGCATCACTGCGACCGACCTCGTCCTGACCGTGACGCAGATGCTCCGCGCCAAGGGCGTTGTCGGGCGCTTCGTCGAATTCTACGGGCCGGGGCTCGACGCGTTGAGCCTCGCCGACCGCGCGACGATCGCCAACATGGCGCCCGAATATGGCGCGACCTGCGGCTTCTTCCCGATCGACGCGCGGACGATCGAATATTTGAAGCTCACCGGGCGCGACGACGACCGGATCGCGCTGGTCGAGGCTTACGCCAAGGCGCAGGGCATGTGGCGCGACGACAGTGCTCCGGAGCCCCTGTTCACCGACACCCTCGAGCTCGACATGACTGGCGTTCAGCCGTCGATGGCGGGCCCCAAGCGCCCCCAGGACCGGGTCGTGCTGCGCGACGTCGACAATCGCTTCAACGACGAACTGGAAGTGACCTACAAGAAGCACAACGACCCGCGTGTCGCAGTCGATGGCGCGGCGCATGACCTCGGCAATGGCGACGTCGTCATCGCCGCGATCACCAGCTGCACCAATACTTCGAACCCGAGCGTGCTGGTCGCCGCCGGCCTCGTTGCCCGCAAGGCCCGTGCGCTCGGCCTGACCCGCAAGCCGTGGGTCAAGACCAGCCTCGCCCCGGGCAGCCAGGTGGTCACCGCCTATTTGAACGAGAGCGGCCTCTCCGAGGATCTCGATGCGATCGGGTTCAACCTCGTCGGCTATGGCTGCACGACCTGCATCGGCAATTCGGGCCCGCTGCCCGAACCGATCAGCAAGGCGATCAACGACCATGACCTGGTCGCGGTGAGCGTGCTGTCGGGCAACCGCAATTTCGAGGGCCGCGTCTCGCCCGATTGCCGCGCCAACTATCTCGCCTCGCCGCCGCTGGTGGTCGCCTACGCGCTGCTCGGCACGGTCCGCGCCGACCTGTCGACCGACTCGCTAGGCAAGGGCAGCAACGGCCAGGACGTGTATCTGAAGGACATCTGGCCGACCAACGACGAAGTCCGCAGCCTGGTCGACGCGCACGTCCATTCGGCGATGTTCAAGGAACGCTATGCCGACGTCTTCGCCGGCGACGTCCGCTGGCGCGCGATCGAGGTCACCGGGGGCGACACCTATCGCTGGCCGGCGGGCTCCACCTACATTGCCAATCCGCCCTATTTCGAGGGCATGACGATGACGCCCAAGCCGATCAACGACATCGTCGAGGCCAAGACGCTTGCGCTGTTCGGCGATTCGATCACGACCGACCACATCTCGCCTGCGGGGTCGATCAAGTTCGAGAGCCCGGCCGGGCGCTACCTGCAGGACCACCAGGTCAGCCGGCCTGAATTCAACAGCTATGGCGCGCGCCGCGGCAACCATAATGTGATGATGCGCGGCACCTTCGCCAACATCCGCATCCGCAACCGCATGCTCGCCGGGGTCGAGGGCGGGATGACCCGCTATGCGCCAACCGGCGAGGAGCTCGCCATCTATGACGCGGCGATGAAGTACCAGGCCGATGGCACCCCGCTGGTCGTCCTCGCGGGCAAGGAATATGGCACCGGGTCGTCGCGCGACTGGGCGGCCAAGGGGACCGTGCTGCTCGGCGTTCGCGCGGTCATCGCCGAGAGCTTCGAGCGGATCCACCGGTCGAACCTGGTCGGGATGGGCGTGCTGCCGCTGCAGTTCGAAGACGGCTGCAGCGCCGATAGCCTTGGCCTCGACGGCAGCGAGAGCTTCTCGATCGACGGGGTCGCCGCCATCGAACCGCGCCAGGACGTCACCGTCAAGGTCACCAAGACCGACGGCACGAGCACGAGCTTCACCGCCCGTTGCCGCATCGATACCTACAACGAGCTCGAATATTTCCGCGCCGGCGGGATTTTGCCGTTCGTGCTGCGAAACCTCGCGGCGTGACCGACGCCGTGTTGATCGAGACCGTGGGATGGATCGGCGCGGTGCTGATCCTCGCCGCCTACGGCCTGCTGACGGCGGGCAAGCTCGGTGCCGAGAGCGCCGCCTATCAGGCGATGAATGTTGTCGGCGCGGTCGGGATCGGGACGATCTCGGCGTGGCGCGGGGTGTGGCCCTCGGTGATCCTCAACATCGTCTGGGCGGGGATCGGGCTC
Source organism: Pseudomonadota bacterium (assembly GCA_030775565.1). Taxonomy (GTDB): domain Bacteria; phylum Pseudomonadota; class Alphaproteobacteria; order Sphingomonadales; family Sphingomonadaceae; genus Sphingomicrobium. The sequence goes on from JALYIX010000236.1 coordinate 18,076, forward strand.
GTCGCGCTCAGTCGGCTGGCGCTAAGGCGGAGGCCAGCCACGGCGGAATGATCGCGTCGGCCGGAATGGCGTCGATCCGGGCGTGGACGATGGCGAGGCCGAGGTCGGGGTAGAAGGCGCGGCCGCGGTCGGGGAGCTGGGTCGCCGGGACGACGAACAGGCGGCGGTTGATCTTGCTGCGCCAGTTCATTCGTGCGGTATTTTCCTGTCCGACGAAGCATCCCTTGGTGAAGCTTACCCCGTTGAGTTCGGCGGCGTTGCATTCGAGCCAGAGCAGGTCGGTCAGTTCCGGCCCTTCCGCCACGCCGAGGGATAGGCGGTGGGCACGGTAAGCAGCTGCGGCATCGGTATCTGCGCCATACCGCGGATGGTCCTTTTCACCCGTGGTCGCTGGAACGAGCGCGCGCATACCCAGGGCAGGGAGCCTTGGATCGTTGCCCGGTTCGGGTGACCAATGAACCGCCAGTGCCTCGTCGCGCGCAATGATGATCGCGCGGCGCAGGCGGTACATCGCGAGGCGGCGGATCAGCGCATCGGCGTCGTCGGCGTGGACGTCGAGCAGCACGTCGTCGCCGTCACCCCAGACGAAAAAGTCGGCAATGACCTTGCCCTGCGCGGTGAGCAACGCGGCGTAGGCAGGGAGGGGAGCCAGCGTGTTGGTCACCAGCCCGTCGAGAAAGCCACCGACATCTTCCCCCGACAGGCGAACCAGGGCGCGGTCGGTGAGGGTGGTGGCATTCATGGCCTTGAGGTAGGGGGCGCGCGTGACAATGCAATCCATCACGATCCGCCGTCCCGACGACTGGCACGTCCATTTGCGCGATGGGGCGATGCTCGAAGCGGTAGCGCCCTACACTGCGCGCCAGTTCGCGCGCGCGATCGTCATGCCCAACCTGTCGCCGCCGGTCACCAGCGCCGCCGCCGCCGCGGCCTATCGCGAGCGGATCATCGCAGCGGCCGGGCCCGGCTTCACGCCGCTGATGACCTGTTACCTGACCGACGCCGCCGACTCCGACGAGCTGGCGCGCGGTCATGCCGAGGGCGTCTGGGTGGCGGCCAAGCTCTACCCCGCCAACGCCACCACCAACAGCGCGCACGGCGTCACCGACCTCGCCAACATTCGTGGCGCGCTCGAACGGATGCAGGCGATCGGCATGCCGCTCCTCGTCCACGGCGAAGTGACCGACCCCGAGGTCGATGTTTTCGATCGCGAGGCGGTGTTCATTGATCGCGTGCTGGGCGGGCTGGTGCGCGACTTGCCCGCACTCAAGATCGTCCTCGAGCATATCACGACCGCCGAGGCGGCGCAGTTTGTTAGAGATGCGCCCGCGACCGTCGCCGCGACGATCACTCCCCAGCACCTCCACCTCAACCGCAACGCGCTGTTCGCCGGCGGCCTTCGCCCCCACGCCTACTGCCTGCCCGTCGTCAAGCGCGAGAAACACCGCCTCGCCGTGCGCGCCGCGGCCGTGTCGGGCTCGCCGAAATTTTTCCTCGGCACCGACAGCGCGCCCCATGCCGTCGCGGCCAAGGAGGCTTCGTGCGGGTGCGCCGGCATCTTCAACGCGCCGTTCGCGCTCGAAAGCTATGCCGCGGTGTTCGAGGAGGAAGGCGCGCTCGACAAGTTCGAGGGTTTCGCATCCGAACATGGTCCGCGCTTCTACGGGCTGCCGCTCAACGACGGCACCGTCACCCTCGAGCCCAGGCAATCGATAGTGCCCGATCGGGTCGCTGCCCTGGCTCCGTTCCATGCCGGCGAGGCGCTCGCCTGGCGGCTTGCCGGAACGGACGATCATTGAGGTTGTGAAACGGCTTTGCCAGGCGCACACTGTCGCGCTCCAGGGAAGGGAGAGCGACATGAGGAATCTCGCACTTGCGGCAGCGATGCTGGCGACCGCGGCGACCGCCGCAGCAACCGACTTTACGGTCGTCGGACAGGCGAGCGGAATCAGCATCAACTACGCCAAGATCATATGGACCCGCAGCGCCGGCGTCCCCGAGCAAGGGGTGATCAAGTTCGCCTGTTCGAACGGCGCCGTCAGCAGCGCCTGGCTCTACGCCCCGCGCGACATGGCCACCGGCATGGCGACGGGCAAGCGGATGCACAAACCGTTCACCGTCGTGAAGGAGTGGGGTCCGGCGTCGTCGTCGGCAAGCAAGGGCAGCTGGGACCTCGCCACCGCCAAGGGCGGACGAATGGCCGGGGGCGTCACGGCATCGGATGACTGGCAGGCGATCAGCCTGTCCGGGCTCGACGGTGCCTGTGCCGTGTCGCCGGGTGGCAAGGTCAATGTCCAGGACATCAGCATGACCAAATAGGGCGGCTGCCACGCCGCTGGACGATTCGTCTCAGGACCGCTCGCGTTTGAGTGTCCCCTTGCCCTCGAGGCCAATGACCGACGCGAAATGCTCTTCGACCGCGGCATAGCATTCGCACGATTGCCGCTCGAGGCCCGACCGGTCGAGCACCTGGATCGCACCTCGGCGATAGGCGATCAGGCCTTCGTCCTGGAACTGGCGGGCGACGGCGTTGACGGTCGTGCGCTGGACCCCGAGCAGACCGGCCAGGGCTTCCTGGGTCAACGCCAGCCGATCGCCGCCGACGCGGTCCTGCGCGGTCAGCAGCCAGCGCGCGGCGCGGGCCTCGATCGAATGGAAGGCGTTGCAGGCCACCGACTGCATCACCTGGGCCAGGAGAAAATCGGCATAGCGGCAGAACAGGTTGTGGAGGAAGGGCGACTGCTCCTTGACCTCCTCGAGGGCCTCCAGCGGAATGGCGAGCGCGGAGCCGGCGATCTGAACCTCGGCACGGCTGAACGCCGGCGCATGGCCGCAGCTGACAATCCCGCCAACCGCGCCCTCCTTGCCGATCGAGGCCACTTCGACCGAGCGCCCACCGATCAGATCGACGATCATCGATACCATCAGCGAATCGAACGGGAACAGGCTGTGCGCGACCGGATCGCCCGCCGCGACGATGATATCGCCGCGTTCGAACTCGATCAGGCGGGCTTGCGGTTCGACGAGGGCGCGCAGGTCCTCAC
>JALYIX010000237.1 GCA_030775565.1 Pseudomonadota bacterium
GATCTCGGCTTCCTGACCCTCATCGCCTGGCGCCTGCTGCGCGCCGACGCGTGGCCGGCTTGGTGGGCAGCGCCGCTTGGGCTCGCCAATGATCTTCTGGTCGGTTCACCCCCGGGCCAGTCGGTCGCGCTATGGAGCGCAGTCATGTTGCTCCTCGACCTCGCCGACCGCCGGACCCTGTGGCGCGACTATTGGATCGAATGGCTGCTCGCGTGCCTGCTGCTGGTCGCCAGCGAGTGGTTCGAGTGGCAGGTCGCCGCATGGGGTGGCGCGCGCGTCCCGGCCAGTGCCATGCTTGCTCCGCTGATCGTCTCGATCGTTGCCTTCCCGCTCGTCGCGGGGATTGTCGGCGCGCTCGACCGCTGGCGGCTCGGCCGGTGAGGACCGGTCGATGAGCAAGTGGCAGCGGGTCACCGCCGCGCACCAGTCGTTGAGCTTCTCGCGGCGGATGCTGTTCGTCGGCGGCGCGCAGGCCGCGTTTGGCGCGCTGCTCGCCGGGCGGATGGCCTATCTGTCGATCGCCCAGAACGAGAAATACCAGCTGCTGTCCGAAAGCAATCGCGTCCAGCTTATCCCGGTACCACCCCGGCGCGGCTGGATCGTCGATCGCAACGGCAAGCCGATCGCGATCAACCGCTCGAGCTTCCGCGTCGATTTGATCCCGCAGCAGATCGTCGACCGCGCCAAGGTCGTCGCGACGCTCGGCCAGCTGCTTGCGCTCGGCCCCGATGAGCTTGACCGCATCAACGGCGAACTCGACGAGGCACGGGGGTTCAAGCCGGTCTCGGTCGCCGACAACATCCCCTACGAGCAATATGCCGCGATCATCGTTCGCGCCCCCGAACTGCCCGGGGTCGCCGCCTCGCGCGGCTTTGCCCGCTTCTACCCGGGCGGAAGCACGGTCGGCCAGCTGGTCGGCTATGTCGGCGCCGCCAACGTCAAGGAATATGAGAAAGAGAACAAGAACCCGCTGTTGATCATTCCCGGGGTCAAGATCGGCAAGGGCGGCCTCGAAAAGGCGATGGAGATGACGCTGCGCGGCCAGCCCGGCGGGCAGCGGGTCGAGGTCACCGCGCGCGGCAAGCTGGTCAAGGAGCTCGACCCCAAGCCCGACCGCAGCGGCGGCACGGTCCAACTGACGATCGACAGCGACCTCCACCAATATGCGGCGCGACGGATCGGCGACCAGAGCTGCTCCGTGGTCGTCATCGACGTGCTTAACGGCGACATTCTCGCAATGCCGTCGATGCCCTCGTTCAATCCCAATAATTTCTCCGACGGGATCAGCCAGGCCGAATGGAAAATGCTGTCGGGGGACGATCATCTGCCGCTCGTCGACAAGGCGCTGCAGAGCCTCTACCCCTCGGGCTCGACGATCAAGCCGTCGATGGCGATGGCCATTCTCAACGCCGGCATCGATCGCAACCAACGCGTCAATTGCACCGGCTCCTACCCCCTCGGCAATCACGTCTTCCACTGCGACAAGCGCCACGGCCCGGTCGACATGACTCGCGCGATCGAGCAAAGCTGCGACATCTATTTCTACGAAATGGGCCGCCGGGTCGGGGCCGACAAATTGTCGCCGATGATCCGCTCGATGGGGTTCGGGGAACAGTTCGACCTGCCCTTCGACCAGCGCTACGGCACGATCCCGGACCCTGACTGGATGCGCCGCAAATATCATCGCGAGTGGCAGACCTACGACACGATCAACATGTCGATCGGCCAGGGCTTCGTGCTCATCAACCCGCTTCAGCTGGCGGTCATGGCGAGCCGCCTCGCGACGGGAAAACGGGTCGTCCCGCGCCTCCTCAAGAACAAGCCGGTGGTGCCGCAGACGCAGCTCGCCGTCGACGAGGACCATTTGATCTTCATCCGCAAGGCGATGGCCGGGGTGGTCGAGCATGGCACGGCGGCGTCAGCGAAGCTGCAGCTCCCCGGAATCGCGATGGCGGGCAAGACGGGGACGGCACAAACCCATAATCTGAGCGCCGGCGAGCGGGGCAATTACACCGCCTCGCAGTGGAAACTGCGCGACCATTCGCTGTTCATGGCCTTCGCCCCGTATGACAATCCGCGCTATGCGGCCGCGGCGATCGTCGAGCACGGCGGCTTTGGCGCGGCCGTCGCGGCCCCGCTGATCCGCGACACGATCACCTTCCTTTACGACCGGAACAAGGCGCTCGCGGCGCTCGACACGTTCGAGCGGAGTATCGGCGGCCCCCCCGACGATCGGCTGGCACGCAAGACCGCGATTTGGCGCGCCGCCAATGGCCTGCCACCCATCGTCAAGGCATGATCGGCTCCGCCATCATCCCGCGCCCGTTGGCGAAGCTGCCATGGCGGCTGATCTTCATGATCATGGCGATCGCCGCCTTCGGGCTGGTCGTGCTGTACAGCGCCGCGGGCGGCTCGATCCATCCGTGGGCGGTCAAGCAGGCGATCGTCTTCATCTTCTTCCTCGGGCTCGCGATCGCGATGTCGTGGCTTAAGGAATCGACCATCAAGTCCGCGACCTTCCCGATCTTCGCGATCATCATCCTCATGCTCATCGGAGTCGAAGCGCTCGGGCTCGTCAAGAAGGGCGCCCAGCGCTGGCTGGAGCTCGGCCCGGTCCGCCTGCAGCCGTCCGAATTCATGAAACCCGCGATCGTCCTTACCCTCGCGCGCTTCTACGAACTCCTCCCTGCCGGCGAAATCCGCAAGTGGCGCGCGATCTGGCCCGCGCTGGCGCTGCTCGGCGTGCCCGCCGCGCTGATCCTGATCCAGCCCGATCTTGGCACCTGCATCATGGTCCTCTTGTGCGGGATCACGGTGATGTTCCTTGCCGGGTTGCCGCTGTATCTGTTCATCGGATCGGGCCTCACGCTGGCCGCCGCCGCGCCGATCGCCTTCGCGATGATGCATGATTATCAGCGCAAGCGGGTGCTCATCTTCATGGATCCGGAGAGCGATCCGCTCGGCGCCGGCTACCACATCAGCCAGTCGAAGATCGCGATCGGCTCGGGCGGGATCTGGGGCAAGGGCTTCCTCCAGGGGAGCCAGAGCCATTTGGACTATCTCCCCGAAGGCCACACCGACTTCGTGTTCGCGACCATGGCCGAGGAATGGGGCCTGGTCGGCGGCGTGCTGCTGATCCTTGCCTTCGGGCTGGTCATCCGTTGGGGCATGCGGGTCGCGGCGAACAGCAAGAGCCGCTTCGCCCAGCTCACCGCAGCAGGCCTGTCGATGACGATTTTCTTTTACGTCACGATCAACCTGATGATGGTCATGGGCCTTGCCCCGGTGGTCGGCGTCCCCCTCCCCCTGGTCAGCTTCGGCGGGTCGGCGGTGATGACGATCATGCTGTGCCTGGGCATCCTGATGGCGCTCGAGCGGCAGCAGCGCAGCCAGTCCCGCCTCGAATAGCGCGTAGTCGCGAAGGGCAGACGCGTCAGTCGTCCAGGGGCCGAATTGCCGCTGGCCTGAGCTTGGCGCACCGCAGCGCCGCTGTCCCACCGATCAGCGGCCAGCCGGATGATGCGTCGCTCACCCCACCGCGACGCTTCGGCGGTCGCAACCGGATTAGGATCGGTTTTGGTGAAAGCTGGATAAGGCTTGCGCCCGTTCGACCCGGTTGTTAGAGGCCAGCCCGCGACGAAGCGGCACGGCCGGCTCTCGGCGCTGCCTCATGGCATGGACGCATAGCTCAGTTGGTAGAGCAGCTGACTCTTAATCAGCGGGTCCTTGGTTCGAGCCCAAGTGCGTCCACCATATTTTCAGTTACTTAAGGGCACCACCATAGATCCTCGACGGCAGTTTTTCGTCGCTGGGCATCAGATAGGCATCAGCATAAATCGTACTGAAACGCTGGGCCAGCGATACCAGGCTGTCGACGGG
>JALYIX010000238.1 GCA_030775565.1 Pseudomonadota bacterium
ATCTTGAAGGGGCGGTGATTGCGACGAGCGAGGAGCGGCCGACACTGGCCGACGTCAAGGCGGTGCTCCCCCGCTTCACCGGGCCGATCGAGCAGGTCCCACCCAACTATTCGGCGCTGAAGGTGGACGGGAAGCGTGCCTATGACCTGGCGCGGGCGGGCGAGGAGTTCGAGCTCAAGACGCGGTCGGTGACGGTCTATGCGCTATCGCTGATCGATCGCGATGACGACAGCGCGACTCTCACCGCCGCCGTCTCCAAGGGTACTTACATCCGGTCGCTTGCCCGTGACATCGCGATCTCGCTCGGCACCGTCGGCCATGTCATCATGCTCCGCCGTACGAAGGCCGGGCCGTTCGACCTCGCCTCCGCCATATCGCTGGACAAACTGGCCGAACTTGCTAAGGAACGCGCGCTTGATGGGGCGGTCCTCCCGCTATCCGCGGGGCTGGACGACATCCCGGCCCTCCCCGTCACTCCCGCAGAAGCCACCCTGCTCCGCCACGGACAGAAGCTGACACGGACGCTCGCGAGAGCCGGCCTTTACCTCGCCACCGACGCTGGTCGTCCGGTCGCGCTGGTCGAAGCCGGTCCCGATGGCCTCACGGTCGTCCGCGGGTTCAACATCTAATCAAGGAGTATCCGATGTCGATTACCGCTGAAAACAAGCAGAAGCTCATCACCGAACATGGTCGCGCCGAGAATGACACGGGTTCGCCCGAAGTCCAGATCGCCATCCTGACCAGCCGAATCCTGACCCTCACCGAGCATTTCAAGACCCACGCGAAGGACAATCACTCGCGCCGCGGCCTGCTCATGATGGTCAACAAGCGCCGCTCGCTGCTCGACTATCTCAAGCGCGAGGACGGCACCCGCTACACCGATCTCATCGCGAAGCTTGGTCTTCGCAAGTAACCGCCAGGGCGCCTTCGGGCGCCCTTCGCACATCTGGAGCAGTCGCAATAAGGCGGCCGTTTCCGGGAGGGCCAAAGGGCCCGAAACCGCTGCGGGCCGGATTGCCCGCAAGATGTCCCGGCTCGCATCTGGCGGCCGGGTGAAGGAAACCACATGTTTGATATCAAAACCGTAGAAATCGACCTCGGCGGCAAGACGCTGAAGCTCGAAACCGGGCGTGTTGCCCGCCAGGCCAATGGCTCGGTCCTCGCGACGATGGGCGAAACCGTCGTCCTGTGCGCCGTCACCGCCGCCAAGTCGGTCAAGCCGGGGCAGGATTTCTTCCCGCTGACCGTCCACTATCAGGAAAAATTCTCGGCCGCCGGGCGCATCCCGGGTGGCTTCTTCAAGCGTGAGCGCGGCGCCACCGAAAAGGAGACTCTCACGAGCCGCCTGATCGACCGTCCGATCCGCCCGCTGTTCCCCGAAGGCTTCTACAATGAAGTCCTCGTGATCGCGCAGGTCCTGTCGTACGACGGCGAGAACGAGCCCGACATCCTCGCGCTGATCGCCGCCTCCGCCGCGCTGACCCTGTCGGGCGTGCCCTTCATGGGCCCGATCGGCGGCGCACGCGTCGGCTATGAGAATGGCGAATATATCCTCAACCCGAGCCCTGAGCAGATCAAGGCGAGCGATCTCGACCTCGTCGTCGCGGGCACCCCGAACGCCGTCATGATGGTCGAATCCGAAGCCAAGGAGCTGTCGGAAGAGGTCATGCTCGGCGCCGTGATGTTCGCCCACCGCGCGAGCCAGAAGGTCTGCGACGCGATCATCCAGCTCGCCGAAAAGGCCGCCAAGGATCCGTGGGACCTCGCCACCAGCGACGCCAAGACCGCCGCCAAGGCGAAGTTGAAGACCGTCGTCGGCAAGGACATCGAGGCCGCCTATCGCCTGACCGACAAGTCCGAGCGTTCGGCCGCTCTCACCGTCGTCCGCGACAAGGCCAAGGCCGCCTTCGCCGATGCCGATGCGCAGGAGCAGATGTCGGCGTCGAAGGCCGTCAAGAGCCTCGAGGCGGACATTGTTCGTACCGCGATCCTCAAGGAAGGCCGCCGCATCGACGGCCGCGACACCAAGACGGTTCGCCCGATCGAGGCGATGGTCGGCTTCCTGCCGCGCACCCACGGTTCGGCGCTGTTCACCCGCGGGGAGACCCAGTCGATCTGCACCACCACCTTGGGCACCAAGGACAGTGAGCAGATGATCGACGGCCTCGACGGCCTGAGCTACTCGCGCTTCATGCTCCACTACAACTTCCCGCCCTACTCGGTCGGTGAAGTCGGCCGCTTCGGTGCCCCCGGGCGCCGCGAAGTCGGGCATGGCAAGCTGGCGTGGCGCGCGCTGCACCCGGTGCTGCCGTCGAACGAGGAATTCCCCTACACCATCCGCGTCCTCAGCGACATCACCGAGAGCAATGGCTCCTCGTCGATGGCGACGGTCTGCGGCGGGTCGCTGTCGATGATGGACGCGGGCGTTCCGCTCAAGCGCCCGGTCGCCGGCATCGCGATGGGACTGATCCTCGAAGGCAAGGATTTCGCGGTAATCAGCGACATCCTTGGTGACGAGGATCACTTGGGCGACATGGACTTCAAGGTCGCCGGCACCAGCGAGGGCATCACCTCGCTGCAGATGGACATCAAGGTCGCCGGGATCACCGAGGAGATCATGAAGGTCGCCATGGCCCAGGCCAAGGACGGCCGCGCGCACATCCTCGCCGAAATGGCCAAGGCGCTCGACCACACCCGCACCGAAATGTCGGCCCACGCGCCGCGCATCGAGACGATGACGATCCCCAAGGACAAGATCCGGGAAGTCATCGGCACCGGCGGCAAGGTCATCCGCGAGATCGTCGCGACGACCGGCGCCAAGGTCGACATCGACGACGAGGGCGTGATTAAGATCTCGTCCTCTGACATCGCCCAGATCGAGGCCGCCCGCGCATGGATCCAGGGCATCACCCAGGAACCCGAGATCGGCACGATCTACAACGGCAAGGTCGCCAACATCGTCGATTTCGGCGCGTTCGTGACCTTCATGCCGGGCAAGGACGGGCTGGTCCACGTGTCCGAAACCAAGAACGAGCGGGTCGAGAATGTCCGCGACGTGCTGAGCGAAGGCCAGGAGGTCAAGGTCAAGCTGCTCGAGGTCGACCAGCGCGGCAAGGTCCGCCTGTCGATGCGCGTCGTCGACCAGGAAACCGGCGCCGAGCTCGAGGACAGCCGTCCCCCGCGTGAAGCGCGCGAAGGCGGTGACCGTCCGCGTGGCGGCGACCGCGACCGTGGCCCGCGT
>JALYIX010000239.1 GCA_030775565.1 Pseudomonadota bacterium
GCCACACCCACCTCGTCTTCGGCGGTACGCGTGCTGCGGAGCACGCCATGCGACGCGCCGGGGCGAGCTATGAGCAGATCGCCCAGGCCGGCGGCGGAATCGCTTCGACCGTCGCCGCCACGCGCGCTTGCGGAGCGTCGGAGCTCATCGCCTCGGCCCGCCGCCGCCTCCGCGCGCTGATGGCGGGCGGCTGCACCACGGTCGAGATCAAGTCGGGCTATGGGCTCGACCCGGCGAGCGAAATCCGCCTGCTCAACACCGCGCGCGCGCTCGGCTCGAGCGAGGCCGTGCGTATCGTGCCCACCCTCCTCGCGCTCCACGCGCTGCCGCCCGAGTTCGCCACGCGCCGCCAGGATTATGTCGACATGGTCATCGACGAGATGATCCCTGCGGTCGCCCGGCTGGGGCTCGCCACCAGCGTCGACGCCTTCTGCGAGACGATCGCCTTCACCCTCGCCGAAACCGAGCGAGTCTTCGAAGCCGCCACCCGTCACGGCCTCAAGGTCAAGCTCCACGCCGAGCAATTGAGCAACCGCGGCGGCGCTCGCCTCGCCGCCAAATATGATGCGTTGTCGGCCGACCATCTTGAACATCTCGACGAGGAGGGAGTCGCGGCGATGGCTGAGGCAGGCACCGTCGCCGTGCTCCTCCCCGGCGCCTTCTATGCGCTGCAGGACACGCACAGGCCCCCGATCGAGTTGCTGCGCGCCTATGGCGTGCGCATGGCGGTTGCGACCGACTGCAACCCAGGAACCTCGCCGCTGCTCTCGCCAACGCTGGCGATGAACATGGCCGCGACCCTGTTCGGCCTGACCCCCGAGGAGTGCCTCGCCGGAATGACGATCAACGCCGCCGCCGCGCTCGGGATCGACGATGCCGTCGGTACGATCGCCCCCGGCAAGGCCGCCGACCTCTGCGCCTGGGGAATCGACGACCTCGCCGAACTTGCCTATTGGATCGGGATGCCGGGGCCAGCGCGGCGCATCGTCGCGGGGATGGACGCGTGAGCGCCGATGAGGGCAGCAACGACATGACCGACAACCGCCGCGACAACGCCCGCCACATCGCCGCCCGCCGAGGCTCCACTCTCGTCGCCAAAAGCTGGCAGACCGAAGCCGCCGTCCGCATGCTGATGAACAACCTCGACGGAGAAGTCGCCGAGGACCCGCAAAGCCTCGTCGTCTATGGCGGCATCGGCCGCGCCGCGCGCAACTGGGCCTGTTACGACAAGATCGTCGAGACATTGGAACGGCTCGAGGACGACCAGACCCTGCTCGTCCAGTCGGGCAAGCCGGTCGGCGTCTTCCGCACCCACCCCGACGCGCCGCGCGTGCTGATCGCCAACTCCAACCTCGTCCCCAAATGGGCGACGTGGGAGAAATTCAACGAACTCGATCGCGCCGGGTTGACGATGTACGGCCAGATGACCGCCGGGTCGTGGATCTACATCGGCAGCCAGGGCATCGTCCAGGGCACCTTCGAGACCTTCGCCGAAATGGGCCGCCAGCATTTCGGCGGCGACCTTTCGGGCAAGTGGATCCTCACCGCCGGCCTCGGCGGAATGGGCGGCGCGCAACCGCTCGCCGCGGTCATGGCCGGCGCCCACTGCATCGCCGTCGAAGTCCAGGAAACATCGATCGAGAAACGCCTCGCCACCCGCTATGTCGACCACCGGGCCACCAGCATCGACGAAGCCCTCGCGATCATCGCCGCCGCCACGAAACCGACCAGCGTCGCCCTCCTTGGCAATGCGGCGGAGATCTTGCCCGAGATCGTCGCACGCGGAATCCGCCCCGATGCCGTCACCGACCAGACCAGCGCCCACGACCCCGCCAACGGCTATTGCCCGGCGGGGTGGAGCGTCGCCCACTGGCGCGAGATGCGCGAGCGCGACCCTGCAGCGGTCGCCGCCGCCGCCCGCACCTCGATGGCCCGCCACGTCGAGGCGATGCTGGCCTTCCAGGCCCAGGGCATCCCGACCTTCGACTATGGCAACAATATCCGCCAGGAAGCGCTCGACGATGGGGTGACCCACGCCTTCGACTTCCCCGGCTTCGTCCCCGCCTACGTCCGCCCCTTGTTCTGCCGCGGCGTCGGCCCGTTCCGCTGGGTGGCGCTCTCAGGCGACCCGGAGGACATTTACCGCACCGACCAGCGCGTAAAGGAACTCATTCCCGACGACCCCCACCTCCACCGCTGGCTCGACATGGCGCGCGAGCGGATCGCCTTCCAGGGCTTGCCCGCGCGGATCTGCTGGGTCGGCCTTGGCCAGCGCCACCGCCTCGGCCTCGCCTTCAACGAAATGGTCCGTAACGGCGAAGTCTCCGCCCCGATCGTCATCGGCCGCGACCACCTTGATTCAGGCTCGGTCGCCTCACCCAACCGCGAAACCGAGGCGATGAAGGACGGTTCCGACGCCGTCAGCGACTGGCCCCTCCTCAACGCCCTGCTCAATACCGCCAGCGGCGCCACCTCGGTCTCGCTCCACCATGGCGGCGGGGTCGGCATGGGCTATTCGCAGCACGCCGGCATGGTCATCGTCGCGGACGGCACCGACGACGCGGCGCGCCGGCTCGAACGCGTACTGTGGAACGACCCCGCCACGGGCGTCATGCGCCACGCGGACGCGGGATACGACAACGCAATCGACTGCGCGCGCGAGCAGGGGCTCGACCTGCCGATGCTCCCACGATCTTTGACGGGATGACGCGTCGATCTTGGCTGACCTTGGTGACCGCTTTGAAGTCCAGGCGAATTCGGTTTCGCGACGGATCGTGACGCTATCTTGCTTTTCATTCGTCGGTCGCCGACGACCTTTCGCTGGTTCCGTTCGATGAAAACCCGTCGCTCCATTTGTGCCCGCAAAACCCGCTTTGCGACGGCATACGACGCGCACCATGCCGC
>JALYIX010000240.1 GCA_030775565.1 Pseudomonadota bacterium
CCTCGCCCCCGCGCCGGCGCCAGCGCCACGGCTGGGCGGAGGCGCTGCTGGCGACGCGGCAGGCGAAATCGTCGGGGGTCATGCCGGGGGTGTTAGGCGAGTGGGGGGGCGTTGGGGAGGGGGGTCAGCCCAGTGCCTCGACGCGCGTTTCGGTCAAGTGGAGCCACACGCCCAGCGCCATCAGCCCGGCGGCGATGCCGAGCGTGACGCTGAGCAGCTCGCCGAGCGCGACAATGCCGACCAGCGCGCCGATGAACGGAGCGGTCGAGAAGTAGGCGCCGGTGCGCGCCGCGCCGATCTCGCGCAGGGCGAGGACGAACATCACCAGGCTGAGGCCATAGCCGATGAAGCCGACCGACGCGGCGAAGCCGGCCTGGCCGAGACTGGGCAGATGAGCCCCGGCGACCACCGCGAGCGTGACGTTGGCGGCGCCGGCGACGCAGCCCTTGATCGCCGCCAGGGTCACCGCGTCGACATGGCTGATCTTCGAGGTGCAATTATTGTCGATCGCCCAGCAGGCGCAGGCACCGACCACCGCCAGCCCGCCCATCAGCCCGCCCGATCCGGTCGGGCCATGGAGCGCGAGCAGCAGCGCGCCGGCGAAGATTGCCGCCATGCCGAACCCGATGCGGCGATTGAACGGCTCGCCAAAGACGATCCAGGCGAGCAGCGCGGTGAACACTCCTTCGAGGGTGAGGAGCAGCGAGGCGACCGAACCGCTGGTGCGGGTCAGGCCCCACATCAGCAGCGCCGGCCCGAGCGCACCGCCGAACAGGACTGCCGCGGCCAGCCAGCGCATGTCGCCAGGCTCGAGTCGAAGTCCGTCCAGTCGGCGCAGGGCACGCCACAGGGTCAGGCCCAAGCCCGAACCGAGGTAAAGCAGCCCGGCGAGAAGCAGCGGCGGAACGTTGCCGGTGATCGCCTTGGCAGCCGGGGTGGAGAGGCCGAACAGCAGCGCTGCGCCAAGCGCGAACAGCCCGCCGCGACGGACATCGCCGAGTGTGAAGGGGGTCGTCATGGGGGGCTCGGCGAGGGGGAAGGGGAGGGGGACGGGGCGGGGCTGGCTGAATGCGGGCCGGGCGGCGATCGGGGAGCGGACCGAAGCCCTTGGTCGCGGTCGACCGGGAGGGCGCGGGTCAAGCCCAAGGTGGCAAGGGTTCGGGAGGGGTTGCAGCCCCCCGGCGCTACGCCACGCCCCGGCGTTACGCGACCCCCCGGCGTTACGCGACCCCCTTGTGATGCTCGCCGGTGATGCGGCGGACGGTGCCTGAGCTCGCGCGCATGACGATGCTTTCGGTCTTGAGGAGGCCGCCGGGCAGGCGCTTGACGCCCTTCAACAGAGAGCCGTCGGTGACCCCGGTCGCGGCGAAGATGCAGTCGCCGCTGGCGAGCTCCTCGAGCTTGTAGACGCGGTCGAGGTCGTCGATGCCCCAGCGGCGGGCGCGCGCGCGCTCGTCGTCGTTGCGGAAGAACAGCCGGCCTTCCATCTGCCCGCCGATGCAGCGCAGCGCGGCGGCGGCGAGCACGCCCTCGGGGGCGCCGCCCTGGCCTAAGTAGATGTCGACCCCGGTGTCGGGGTTCGAGGTCGCGATGACCCCGGCGACGTCGCCGTCGGGGATCAGCATGATGCCGCAGCCGAGCGCGCGCAGTTCGGCGATGATCGACGAGTGGCGCGGGCGGTCGAGGACGCAGGCGATGATTTCGCCGACCGCGACGCCCTTGGCCGCGGCGAGCGCGGTGACGTTTTGGGTGGGGGACCTGGTCAGGCTGACGAGGCCGGGCTCGAAGCCGGGGCCGATCGCGATCTTGTCCATGTAGGTGTCGGGGGCGTTCAAGAGGTGGCCCTGCTCGGCGATGGCGAGGACCGCGAGCGCGTTGGGACCGGCTTTCGCGGTGATCGTGGTGCCCTCGAGCGGGTCGAGCGCGATGTCGATTTTGGGGCCGGTGCCCTGGGCCGAGCCGACCTTTTCGCCGATGTAGAGCATCGGCGCTTCGTCGCGCTCGCCCTCGCCGATGACGACGGTGCCGTCC
>JALYIX010000241.1 GCA_030775565.1 Pseudomonadota bacterium
GTCTTCGCCACCGAGACATAATGCGGGTGGAGCCCCGACGACAGGATGGCGCCGGTCCGCCGCGTGATCCGCCGCGCCATGCCGATCGCTTCCCAGCAGGCGGTCGATCCGTCGTACATCGAGGCATTGGCAACTTCGCACCCAAGCAGCCGCGCGACCTGCGTCTGGAATTCGAACAGGACCTGCAGCGTCCCTTGCGCGATCTCCGGTTGGTAAGGCGTATAGGCCGTCAGGAATTCGCCGCGCTGGATGATGTGGTCGACGGTCGCCGGGACATGGTGCTTGTAGGCCCCGCAGCCGAGGAAGAAGGGCACCTGCCCCGCGACCATGTTCTTCGCCGCCATCGCGCCCAGCTGGCGCTCGACCGATAGTTCCGAGGCATGCATCGGCAAGCCCCGGATCGGCGCGTCGAGCCGCGCCTCGGCGGGCACATCGACGAACAGATCGTCGATCGAATCGGACCCGATCACGTCCAGCATCCCGGCCCGGTCGGCCTTGCTCAGCGGCAGATAACGCATCGAAATTCCTCGAAACCTAGAGGGTCTTGCACCAGTCGCGATAGGCGGCTTCGTCCATCAGTCCGGCGACCTCGGATGGGTCGGCGAGCGTCAGCTTGAAGAACCAGCCCTCGCCCTCGGGGTCGCGATTGACGATCGCCGGGTCGTCGGCGAGCGCGGCATTGGCTTCCGTCACCGTGCCACCGACCGGGGCATAAACGTCGCTCGCCGCCTTGACCGATTCGACCACCGCCGCCTCGTCGCCCTTGGCCAGCGTCTTGCCGGCATCGGGAACTTCAGCGAACACGATATCGCCCAAGGCCGCCTGGGCATGGTCCGAAATGCCGACGGTCGCGACGTCGCCATCGACGCGGACCCATTCATGTTCCTTGGTGAAATAGAGGCTCATCTCAGGCTCCTGGCTGTGCCGGTTTGCGGTAATAGCGGTGGGGGACGAACGGCATGGCCGTCACGGTCGCGGGAAACAGCTTCCCGCGCTGTTCGAGGGTGATGGTCGCGCCGGGCTCGGCCAGCGCGGTCGAGACATAGGCCATGCCGATCGGCTTCTCGAGGCTCGGCGAGAAGCCGCCCGAGGTGACCCGACCGACCTCATTGCCCTCGCCGTCGAGCACCTTCGCCCCCTCGCGGACGGGCTGGCGGCCCTCCAGGGTGAAGCCGACGCGCTTCACCGGCGCACCGTTCTCGATCTCGCCAAGAATCCGCTCGTCGCCGGGAAAGCCTCCCTCGGCCCGCCGCCGCTTGCCGATGGCGAAGCCGAGGTCGGCCATCATCGGGGTCGTCTCGCGGTCGAGATCATGGCCGTAGAGCGGCAAGCCCGCCTCGAGCCGGAGCGAATCGCGAGCGCCAAGCCCGATCGGCTTGACCCGCTCGTCGGCTGTCAGGAGGTCGGCAACCTGCGCCGCTGCGGCACTCGGGATCGAGATTTCGAACCCATCCTCGCCGGTATAGCCCGAGCGGCTGATCCATGCCTCCTGCCCGCCGAGCCGGAACGCACCAGCCTGCATGAACGACAATTCGGCAACGCCCGGCGCAAGCGCATCGAGCACCGTGACCGCCTCAGGCCCCTGGAGCGCGAGCAACGCTTGCTCTTTCATGTGATCAACGATGATCCCGCGGGGCAGGCGGCGCTCGAATTCCGCGATATCCCCGGCCTTGGTCGCGCCGTTGACCACCACATAGAAATGATCGCCGCGCCGCGTCGCCATAAGGTCGTCGATGATCCCGCCGACCGCGTCGAGCAGCATCGAATAGCGCAGCTTCCCGTCCTTGAGCAGCTGCAGTTCTCCCGGAAGGAGCGTCTCGAGCGCCTTGTCAACATCGGTGCCGTGGAAAGTCAGCTGGCCCATGTGGCTGACATCGAACAGCCCGGCATGGCTGCGCGTCCACAGATGCTCGGCGATAATGCCCTCATACTGGACCGGCATGGCATAGCCCGCGAACGGCACCATGCGAGCGCCCCGCGCGCGATGCCATCCGTCCAGCGGCAGGGTGAGGACAGGGTCGGTGGGGTCGCTCAACGGTCTTCTCCAGGTCCGACACGGCGCGCGTGCGCACCGCGGTTCAGTTCGGACCCCCGTCTGTCACCGTGACCTGAGAGCTTTCCCCCGAACGCGCCGGGGTTTCTCCTTCGGTGGCTCCCCTCGGTGGAGGAGCTCTTTCCAGACTGTCAGGGCGCGCGGTCCTTGGGCCTGAGAGATTCCGGGGGCGGTTGCTCCTTCGGCGTTCCAGACCTTTCAGCCCCGAACTCTCCCGCGCGTCCTCCCAGCGCGAGCGCCGGCGACGAATGAAGCCTTGGCAACGCGCCCCCGGCAAGTCAACGCGCGATCCGCGGCCGGGGAAATATTCGCCCGGCCCGCAATCGCGCTGCAACGATCGGGCGCCAACGCGAGTTTCTGCACGCGAGGCCACCACCGGCCCTTTCGAGGAGCATATTCATGCGGTTCAATACGATGATCGCGCTTTTGGCACTGCCCGCTTCGCTTGCGGTGACGTCGACGCCGGCCGATGCCAAGGGCTGTATCCGCGGCGCGCTCGCCGGCGGCGTCGCCGGCCATTATGCGCGGCACCACGCGGTGATGGGTGCGATGGCGGGATGCGCCGCGGGGCATTATTACTACAAGCACAAGGCGCGCACCACAGCGATGCACCACTAAGGTCGGCCGATCGGCGCCCTCTGTCGATACGCGACTAGCGAGTCGCGTTGTAGCGCAGCTGGGCGTCGGTCAGCTGGAACCCGAGCAATTGTTCGAAGGTCGCGCGGGCAACCGCAGCGCGGACATCGGGCTTGGTCATCGGGTCGATTGCCGCTTCGATTTCACCAGGCTTGCGATCCCGGGTCAGTTCGCGGGTGATCGAAGCGGGGAGCGTTGCCGCCGCCTTCGACACGCGCACCGTCGCCTGGCCGCGGCCCTGCCCGCGCTGCGAACCGGCGGCGAAGTCGATCGCGACCGCACTGACCTGCTTGGCGATGACGGTCGCCCCG
>JALYIX010000242.1 GCA_030775565.1 Pseudomonadota bacterium
GCCGATGCCCTGCATCGCGCCAATGGCGGCGACGGCGATCAGCGCGGCGATCAGGCCGTACTCGATTGCAGTGGCGCCCTTGTTATTCTTGATCAGCTTGAGAAACTTCACCATGTCCGGTCTCCTATTGCGTTCCACGAAGGGACCCTGTCCCCCGACCGATGCCCGTCCAATTGGCGCCGGTTGAGACCTGAATTAAGCGCCGACCGTTGAGAAAGACTTAAAGCGGCAGGTTAGCGCACCTTAACCACGAATTTTTTGCGGAAAGGGCGCGCGCGCCGTCAGTGCCCGCTGAACAGCTCGTCGATTTTCGCAGCGAGCGCACGCAGTGCCTTGGTTCCGTCGCTCCATTCCTGCGGCAGTGGCGATTCGTTCGGCGCCGGGGGCGGCACGGCGGGCTGGGGGACATGGAAAGCCTCGGGTAGGCGGGGCCCGGGACGGCGGTCGGTGGCGAGTGCCGGGCCCATGAAGCTGCGCCAAATGGTCGCGGGGGTGGTGCCGCCACTGACCTTGCCGAGCGACTTGTTGTCGTCGCGCCCGACCCACACGCCGACCACGAGATCGCCGGCAAAGCCGACGAACAGCGCGTCCCTATTTTCCTGCGTCGTGCCGGTCTTGCCGAAGGTCGGGACAGCCAGCGCGGCGCGGCGCCCGGTCCCTTCGTTCGCGGCCGCCCATAACAGGTCGAGCATCGGCGCCCAGTCGCGATCGGGATCGAGCCTGCCGCCCTGCTCGAGCAAACCCGAGAAAATAGTCGGCGAAGGCGCCGGGCGCACCAGGAGGCCGCGCGCCGCGACGGGGAAGCGACCCCCCGCGACCGCTGCATAGGCCGAGGTCAATTCCAGCAGCGTCAGTCCCGACGTGCCGAGCGTCAGGCTTGGACGATTGTCGAGCGGGCTGGAAATGCCGAATTCCCTCGCGGCGCGGATGATGTTCGGCCGGCCGACCTTCTCGGCCAGGCGGACCGTTGCCGCGTTCAACGAGCGCGCGAAGGCCTCGCGCAAGGTCACCCGGCCGCGATAGACGCCGTCGCTGTTGACCGGTCGCCATCCGTCGATCGCGATCGGCGTGTCCTCGATGATCGTGTCGGGCGTGTAACCGGCGCGAAGCGCAGCGAGGTAGGTGAACAGCTTGAAGGCCGAACCGGGCTGCCGCCGCGCCTGAGTCGCGCGGTTGAACGGCGACTCGCGGTAGCTTCGGCCGCCGACCATCGCGACGACTTCTCCCGTCGGGCGCATTGCGACGAGCGCGACCTGGGCGTCCCCGACAGGGGCGGCGGCAATGGCGCGAACGGCGAGTCGCTGGAGCGCGGGGTCGAGCGTCGTCGGCACCGTCACCTGTCCGTAATCGGCGGTGAAGCTGGCCTGTGCGGCGGGCGCGACCCAGTCGGCGAAGTAGGTCCCGGTCGGAACATGTGCGTCGATCCCGACGGGACGGGCGAGCCGGGTAGCGCGGGCGCGGGGCAGGGAGATGACGTGGGTCTCGGCCATTTCGGCGAGGACCAGCTTGCTGCGCGCCTGCGCCGCGGCGAGGTGCTGGGTCGGCGCGAGGCGCGACGGCGCCTGGACCATTCCGGCGAGCATCGCCGACTGGGCGAGCGACAGGTTCTGCGGCTCGCGTCCGAAGTAATGATGCGCGGCGGCGCGCAGTCCATAGACGCCGTCACCGAAATAGACCGACGACAGATAGCGCGAGAGGATTTCCTGCTTGGTCAGCCACGCCTCGAGCCAGAAGGCGATGATCACCTCCTGGATCTTGCGTTTCATGTTCCGGTTCGACGACAGGAAGCTTGTCTTGGCGAGTTGCTGCGTAATGGTCGATCCGCCCTCGCGGACCCCACCGGCGCGGACGTTGGCGAGCATGGCGCGCGCGATGCCCCGAGGGTCGATCCCCCAGTGTGAATAAAAGCGGCGATCCTCGATCGCGACGAACGCCGCGGGCGTCAGCGGGTCAAGCTTGGTGACGTCCACCGGGGCTTCCTTGACGGCGCCGCGTCGGGCAATCGGCTGGCCGTTGTCGGCGACTAGCAGCATGGCCGGCGCCTGCAGCGGCTCGAGCGCGCGCGACAAGGGTGCCGTGATGATCAGCCACAGGATCGTAAGCAAGAACAGCGCGGCGAGCCCGTACGCGCCATATTTCAGCGTGGCGCGCTGGCGGGCGCGACCGGGCCTTGCCTCGCGGGGCGATCCTTCCGACGGAGCAGTCGGCGGCAGCGGCGCCAGCGGGTCGGGTAACTCCTCGACATTAACGCCGCCGCGCTGCCAGATCCGGTCGCTGTCTGCCATCAAATGCCCTAGTTCGGGTGGCCCTTGGCGGGTCACTGCCTTAGTCTAGTAAAACAGTCGCCCTGCTTTATCCAGACGGTTGCTGAACGGCGCATTGCGGCTAAACCTCACTGATGGCGACGCGTATCCTCGATCGACCCGTCCTGCTGCTGATCGCGGCTGCGCTGGCAGGGCTCGGCGGGTGTCACAAGGCGAAGACCGGATCGACCGATGTGACGGTGATCGGCGAGCGGCCAGTGCTGGCCGACCCGGCGGCAGGACCAGGCAAATTCGCCGATGAAGTGCTGGCGAGCAACGTCGCGCAGGGACTCGTGCGCTTCGATCAGCGCGGACAAATCGACCAGGGACTCGCCGAGCGCTGGAACGTCAGCGACGACGGGCTGAGCTACATTTTTCGCCTCCAGTCCGAAAAATGGCCGTCGGGTCGAAAGATCGACGCGCGCGACGTGGCGCGACTGCTCAATCGGGCGCGGCGCGAGGCTAGCCTCGATGCGCTGAAGGATAGCGTTGGCGCGATAGAAGAGATTGTTGCGATGACCGACCGGGTGATCGAAATCCGCCTGATCGCTCCGCGTCCCAACCTGCTGCAACTCCTCGCCGGGCCCGCGTTCGCGATTGTTCGCCCTGTCCCCGGGCATGGCTTCGAAGGAGCCGGCCCGTTCCGGCTCCAGGCCTCCAAGCCGGAGGAGCCCTTGCTGCTGCGCCGGACGATGCCGGGTGCCGACGGTGATCAGGAAGTGCGCGAGGAAGTGCGGTTGACGGGGCTGCCCGTCCCAGCGGCTGTGGCCGCATTCAAGGCCGGCACGAGCGATGTCGTCCTCGGCGGAAGCTTTGCCGACCTGCCGGTCGCCCGCGCCGCGGGGACGGCGCGCGGGACACTACGCTTCGATCCCGTGGCGGGGCTGTTCGCGTTGGTGCCGGGGCGGACCGCCGGTCCGCTTGCCGACCAGGCGCTGCGCTCGCTGCTGTCGCGGTCGGTCGATCGCGATGCCCTGGTCGCGGCACTGGATGTCGATGGGCTGACCCCGCGAACGACCTTGCTTCAGCCCGGGCTCGACGGGATAGGCGATGTCGCCACGCCGCCCTGGGCGGCGATTGCGCTCCGCCAGCGACGCGCCGGACTGATCGCTGAGGCAAACCGGTTGTTTGGCCGCAAGCAGCGTCCCGTGCTGGCAATAAGTCTTCCGGCCGGACCGGGGGCGACGCTGCTGTTCACCCGGCTGGCGAGCGACTGGGGGGCGCTCGGCGTTGGGCTGGTGCCGGCTGCGGTCGGGCAACCGGTTGACCTCAAGCTGATCGACGAAGTCGCGCCGTCGACCTCGCCGGCGTGGTTCGTCCGGCGACTGCGCTGCAGCAGGGTGGCGATTTGCGATGCGCCGGCCGACGAGCTTGCCGACGCCGCTCGTGCGACCCTTTCGCCGCAGCAGCGCGCGCAATTCCTCGCGGTCGCGGCAGCGCGGATCGATGCCGCGACGCTGCTCATTCCGCTGGCAGCGCCGATCCGCTGGTCGCTGGTTTCGACCGACATTCCGGGTTTTGTCGAGAACCGCTTCGCCCGCCACACGTTGGTGGCAATTGGGGCGAAGCCTGCCCCGCGACAGGAGTAAGACCATGGCGATCCAGCTCGACGGACTGAAGGACGCGCTCGGCAATGATCCCGCGGCGGTGCGGCAGCGCGTCGAGGGGTTGGAGAAACTGCTTGAGGGGCTGTTCGTCATTCCCGGGACGAATCGGCGGATCGGGCTCGACGTGATCCTCGACCTGGTGCCCGTGGCCGGGGACGTCGCCGCTGCGGCGCTGGGCAGCTACATGGTGTGGGAAGCGCGCAACCTGGGTATGTCGAAAGGACAGATGGCGCGGATGGCCGGCAATGTCGGCTTCGACTTCCTGCTTGGGCTGATTCCGTTCGTTGGCGCGGTGCCTGATTTTTTCTTCCGCTCCAACAGCCGCAACCTGAAACTGATCAAGCGTCATCTCGACCGCCACCATCCCGAAACCGCAACGGTCGAGGCGCTCTCTTAAGGGGTCTCTTAAGGGGTCATTGCGCCCGCCGACGGCGCGAACTTGGCCGCGGGAAGTCGATCCAGGAATTTGCTCGCTAACCGAAGCGCGAGGTAGAAGGCCAGGTTCATGATCGCCGGGGCCATGATTGCCGCGGTGAAATCGGAATCGAGAACGAGACCGAGTTGCAGCGAGGCAAAGGCGAACGGCAGCATCAGGCTCTCCCTGCGGACGAGGATCGACCGGCAGAGCAGCGACACGGCGCCGAAATAAAAGCCCATCAGCGGAATGATGGCCAGCGCCAACCAGCCGACATTCCAGTAAAGGTCGGCGAAGACCGTCATTCCGATCTGGTTCTCGTCCTGAAAGCCGAGCGCGTAGTTGAGTTCGTGCCCCGACGTACTGGTGATCGGCTTGTCGGGCCAGATCAGCCGGGGAATGAGGATGAAGCCCGATTCGGCCAAGCGAGTGGAGCCCTTACCCGCCTCATACAGTGCCATGACGGAGGCGGCGGTGGTTACATAATCGATCCGCTGCAGCGTCAATCCGGCGGTGTCGTCGCGCAGCCGATCCCCCCCCGCGTAATCCATCACGATCTGCCATTGATTGCCGAGCGTGATGTCGGCGTCGGAGCCCGTGCGCATCCGGTCGCGCGCGTAGGTCACGATCGGGGCGGCGACGAAGAAGGCGATGCCCAGCAGTGCACCGCCGACCATTGCCCGACGCCATGTCCATCCGTTGCTCAACGTGCCGAGCACGGCGACCAGGGCAGGGTAGAAGAACACGGTCTTGTTCGCGAGCAGCAGCGCAATGATGAACAAGCCGGCGAGGCTGATGGCGAGCCAGGTGCGTGCCGCAATGCTGGTTCCAGCCTGCTGCGCGAGCACGAACAGTCCATATAGCTGGATGGCCAGCGACAACGTCTGGAAGATCCCGGCGATTTTGAATATTCCTAACGCCAGCGCAACTTGCATGCCCAAGCCCGCTAGAAACATGCCCAGGCCCAGGATCATTGGCAGCGAGCGCAGCGAATTTTTCCCGGTAGCATTGGCTGTGCTCCGGCGCTGGAAGCGAAAGGCGGCGGTGACTCCGGCGATTAGCAGGGTCATGCCCAGCAACCACAACAGGTTGACCTTGGCGACTTCGTCTGGCGCGGCGGGGTAGACATTGTCCTGCTGCAGTCGGTCAGTGAGCGGTGCCAGCGCGTCGAACAGCGCGCCAAGGCCGAACACCACCATCGCTGCCAGCCTTGCGCCGAACAGCGGGGTCAGCAGCATCGCCGGATCCGCCGCGAGCATCCGTCCTCTCTTTCGCTGCCTTTCGCAGTCGTTCGGAAGACCCCTGTAAAACCGCCACCCTTCTTGTTATGTTCTTCGTCCTCATTCGTTGACGTCCGCCGAAAGCCGCGCCATAACGTGGGAGTAGATGAGGGAGTAATCCATGCCAGCGCTGACCGCCTTGAAGGTGAAGACCGCCAAGCCCGGGCGGCATGGCGACGGGTCCGGCCTTTACTTGCTGGTTTCGAACACGGGCGCGAAGTCATGGATGCTCCGCGTGCAGTCCAGCGGCAAGCGCCGTGACATCGGCTTGGGGGCGCTTTCGGATGCAACGCTGGAAGAAGCGCGCGACAAAGCCCGAATCCTGCGCAAGGCGGCGCGGGCCGGTCACGACCCCATCGCCGAACGGGACAAATCGAAGGCTACGATCCCCACGTTCAAGGTGGCGGCTGAGGCTTGCCACAAAGCGCGCGAAGCGGGCTGGACGACTCGCCACGCTGACGCCTTTTTGTCCATTCTCAAGCTCCACGCGTTCCCGAAGATCGGTTCGCTGCGCGTGGACAGTGTTGACGAGAAGGACATCGTCGCGGTGCTGTCGCCCCTTTGGCGCGGCAAGCCGGCCGCTGCCCGCAAGTTGCGTCAATACATGGGCAC
>JALYIX010000243.1 GCA_030775565.1 Pseudomonadota bacterium
GGCTGCTGCTGCGGATGGGCGAGGCGGATGCGGCGCGAATGCTCGTCGCCGGCGTCGATGTCACCGACTTCACCCCCAAACTGACCCAGGTCGCCGCGCAGAGCGCGCTCGCCAGCGCCGATCCGGCGGCGTTGTGCCCGCTGCGCGCCAATCTTGGCGACGTCGAGCCGCGCGTTGCGCCGCTGGTCGATGCGATCTGCTCATCGCTGTCGGGCAACCCGGCGGCAGCAGCGGCCGACATCGACGAGTCGCGCCGCCATGGCCGATTGGGCGGGATCGACGTCAGCCTGGCCGACAAGCTGGTCGGCGCGGGGGCCGATACGGCGCGCGCGGTGACGATCGAATGGGCGCCGGTCGACCAGCTCAATGCCTGGCGGTTCGGATTGGCCAGCGCAACCGGGCTGGCGCCGCCCGATCGCCTGATCGGAGCAGCTTCCCCGGTGATGCGCGCGTGGCAGGCACGGGCGCCGATGCTGTCGCTCGACCAGCGGCTCGGCTCGGCGCGCATTGCGACCGGCCTCGGGGTGCTTTCGGGGCAGTCACTGGTCGATTTCTATTCGAGCATTTACGACCGGACCGATCCCGACGAACTCGCCCAGTCGGACGCGTGGCAACTGCGCGTGGCCTTCACCGGCAAGGATCAGGAAGCGCGGCTCGCTGCCATGCGCAAGCTGTGGGGCAAGGCCAAGGATCCGCTCGAGAGCGAAGCAAGCCGGGCAATGCTCGCGGTGGCCGCGAGCCTGGTCGTGCCCAGTGCGGACCTTGCGAGCGATGCACCCGACATCATCTCCTCGCTGCTTGCCGCCGGCCTCGATGAAGATGCCGCGCGCTGGATTCCGGCGGTCAACAAGATGAGCGCGAGCGAGGCCGACCGCTGCTGGGCGATGCTCGCGCTTGCCGCGCCGAGGACCGCCGGCCTCGACCTCGGCTTCAGTCGGATCGACAAGTTCATCGACCGCGACGCGAGCATCGACCATCGCCGCGGGGCGTTGCTCGTCGCCGGGCTGGCGGGTCTCGGCCGGATCGACGCCGCGACCGCGCTTCGCCTTTCGAGCCGCTATGGGTTCGGCTTCGACAAGCGCAGCGAATGGGGCGACCTCATCATTGGTGCGGCCAAGCGCGGGCAGGGCGGCACCGCGACGATCCTTGCCGGGATGGCCTTCCAGTCGCAGCATTGGACCGGGATCCCGGCGCGCTTCCTGCTGCACAGCGTGGCCGCGCTCAATGACACGGGGCAGGGGTTCAACGCCCGGATGATCGCCGCCGAGGCGCTCAGCCGTTCCTAGCCCCGGACGATGACCGAGGCCGATCGCGCGTTGGTCGATCGTTTCCTCGACATGATGGCCGCCGAAGCCGGGGCTGCCCGCAACACGCTGCTTGCCTACCGCCGTGATTTGGAGGCGGGCGTTGAGGCACTTGGCGAGGTCGGGACGGCAGACGTCGCCGCGCTGAAGCGGCTGGGCGAGAAATGGCGTGCGCTTGCCCCCTCGACCGTCTCCCGCCGCGCGGCCGCGCTTCGTCGCTTTTATGGCTTTCTGCTCGACGAGGGACTGCGCGAAGACGATCCGTCGGCCGCCTTGCCGCGCCCGGTCCATCAACGTCCGCTACCGCGCATTCTCGACACGCACGAGGTCGAGGCGATGTTCCGTTCGGCCGAAGATCGTGCTGCCTCGGGCCAGCCGACCGCGCTGCGCGATCTCGCCCTGCTCGAACTCCTTTATGGCTCGGGGCTGCGCGCGACCGAGTTGGTCTCGCTCCCGCGCGGTGCGCTTCGCCCCGGCCAGCCGTTCCTCATCCTGCGCGGCAAGGGCGGCAAGGAGCGTCTGGTGCCCGTTTCCGAACGCGCTCACGCCGCGGCCGCGAAGTGGAAGGAAACGCTGCCCGGCGATGGCGCCTTCCTGTTCCCCGGGGGCAAGGCGCATTTGAGCCGCGTCCGCCTGTTCCAGATCGTCCGCGCCATGGCCGCGATTGCGGGGATCGCTCCCGACCGGGTCAGCCCGCACGTCCTGCGCCACGCTTTTGCGACGCACCTGCTCGCAGGGGGCGCCGATCTTCGCGCGCTGCAGGCGCTTCTCGGCCATGCCGATATCGCCACCACCCAGATCTACACCCATGTCGACAGCGCCCGGCTGGTCGAGCTGGTCAACGCGCGCCACCCGCTTGCCGATCGGTCTGTGTAGTGC
>JALYIX010000244.1 GCA_030775565.1 Pseudomonadota bacterium
GCTCGAACCCGGCGAGGTGGTCGGCGGCGAGGTCGGGGGGAATCGCGCATTCGGCAGCGACCGCGGCGAAGGCGTCGAACGCGGCAAGCCCGGTCGGGCGGCCGGCGAGCGCATCGGCGGTCGCCGAGCGGAGAAAGGCGATGCGCTCCGCGGGATTTTCGGGGGTGACGGCGTCATGGCCGAGCGTCTGGCCGTCGGTGACATCGTCGCAGGCGCGGCACCAGGCGTAGAGCAGCCAGCTGCGCCCGCGGGTTTCCTCGTCGAAGATCTGGCTGGCGAAGCGGAAGCTTTTCGAGCCCTGGGCGATGATCCGGCCCGACTCGTCGACCAGCCGCTGGCGCTCGGCTGGAGTCATTCGAGCATCAACCGCGCCGTCGCCTCGGCGCTGCCGACGACCCCCGGGATGCCCGCGCCGGGGTGCGTGCCGGCGCCGACGAAGTACAAGTTCGAAATCTTGTCGTCGCGGTTGTGGGTGCGGAACCAGGCCGATTGGGTCAGCACGGGTTCGAGGCTGAACGCCGAGCCCAAGTGCGCCGCAAGGTCGCCCTTGAAGTCCAACGGGCTGTAATGGAAGCGCGTGCGGATGCGGCTGCGGATGTCGGGGATCAGCCGCGCCTCGAGCGTGTCGATGATCGTTTCGGCATAGGCCTCGCCCTCGCTCGCCCAGTCGACCTTGGCGCGCCCCATGTGCGGCACCGGAGCAAGCGCATAGAAGGTCGAGCAGCCGGCGGGCGCCATCGACGGATCGGTGATCGTCGGATGGTGGAGGTAGAGCGCCGGGTCGGGGGCGAGCTTGCCGTCATTGTAGATGTCGTCGAGCAGGCCTTTGTAGCGCGGGCCGAACAGGATCATGTGGTGGGGGATGTCGGGGCAGGTCCCCTCGAGCCCGAAGTGGAGCACGAACAGCGACGGCGACCAGCTTTTCTTGCTTAGCGCCTTGACCCGGGCGGGGCCCCGCGCCGAGCCCTCGATCAGGCCATAGGTGTGGACGATGTCGCCGTTCGAGGCGATCGCCTCGGCCTCCCCGCGCCAGCCCGACCTAGTGCGGACGGCTTTCGCCCGGCCGTCCGCGACCTCGATCGCGGTGACCGGATCGTCGAGGCGGATGGTGCCGCCCAATCGCTCGAACAGCGCGACCATCCCGGCGATGAGCTTGTTCGTGCCGCCTTTCGCAAACCACACCCCGCCATCGCGCTCGAGCTTGTGGATCAGCGCGTAGATCGACGAGCAGGTCATCGGATTGCCGCCGACGAGCAGGGTGTGGAAGGATAATGCCTGCCGCAAATGTTCGTCTTCGACAAAGCTTGCAACGATCGAATAGACCGATCGCCACGCCTGGTAGCGGGCGAGCGCGGGCGCCGCCTTGAGCATGTCCCCGAGCTTCAGGAACGCCTTGGTGCCAAGCTTGAGATAGCCCTCTTCATAGACCCCGGCGGCGTAGGCGAGAAATTTCTCGTAGCCCGCGACATCGCCCGGGTTGAGCGCGGCAATCGCCTTGTGGAGCGCCTCGTCGTCGTTCGAATAGTCGAACCGCGTGCCGTCGGGCCAGTCGAGCGCGTAGAAGGGGGTGACGGGGAGCAGCTCGACATCCGCCGAGATGTGCTGGCCCGACAGGCCCCACAGCCGTTCGAGGCAGTCGGGATCGGTGATGACGGTCGGCCCGGCGTCGAACACATGCCCGTCGCGGTGCCAGTGGTAGGCGCGCCCGCCGGGCTTGTCGCGCGCCTCGACGATGGTCGTGGCGACCCCGGCGGACTGCAGGCGAATAGCCAGCGCGAGGCCACCGAACCCGGCGCCGATGACGATTGCAGACTTCACGGCCATGTTCCCCCGAGTACCGCGCGCGCGGCCCTGGCCAGAGATACGGGCGGGCGCCCGGCGAGGATGCGGACCCGGTCGACGAGCGTCGTCTGGCCGGCATAGAAACGATCGATCAGCGCGGCGGGCAGGCGATAGAAGCGCTCGAGAATGCGGTAGCGCTCGGGCGGGTCGGCGGCGCGGAACAGCATCGTCGTGAGCAAGCGGTAGAAACCGCCGCGCCGCCAATGGCCAGCGGCATAGGCGCGGGTGTCGGCCGCGGCGAGGTCGGGTTGCGCGGCGTACCAGGCGGCGAAGCGGACCGCGTCGGGGAGCGAATAGCTGGTCAGTGGCTGGATCAGCGCCGCCCGGGCGCCGGCGCGGGCGAGCTTGTCGGCGGGCGGCCAGTAGCGCTCGAACTCGCCGCCCATGAGCACCGGGAGGACCCCCGTTTCGCGGTGGGCGGTGGCCGCGACCTGCCACCCTTGCGCCGTCGCATAGGCGGCGATGCGGTCGCTGAGCGCGGGCACGTCGAGCTCGGGACGGTCGCTGTAGTAGGTATCCTCGATGAAGATTTCGCTTGGTCCGAAGGGGAGCAGGTAGACGAAGCGGTAGCCTTCCGACTGGTCGACCGTTGCATCCATCACGACCGGGCGGGTGAGGCCGTGGGGCTTGGCCAAGTGGAGCGCCTCGCCGACAAACTTCTGCCAGCCGCAGGTCAGCGCGCCAAGTTCGCCCGCGCCGCGCGTGTCGATCACCGCGTCGGCGGTGAGGATGGTGCCGTCGGCCAGGGTGACGCTGGTCGGCGTCGCGCTGGCGGCAGTGGCGTGTAGAATGGTCGGCCCGGCGGCACGGACGATTTGATCGAACCGCTGCGAGGTGATCGAGCGATAGGGCAGCTCGATGGTCCGCGCATGACCGGGGAAGCGGACGTCATAGGCCGGCCAGCGGTGGACGATCAGCGGCTCGACCAGCGCGCGGTTGGCGACGTCGATGTCGGACACGAAGAACGACCAGAGATGATTGCCGCCGAGCTTGTCGCCGGCCTCGACGATCGTCACCGCGACCTCGGGGCGACGTTGGGCCAGCGCAAGCGCGATCAGGCCCCCGGCGAGCCCCCCGCCGAGAATGATCAGGGATTGTGAAACGGCGGGCACGCGGGCGCTTTAGACAGGCCGCGCCCAACAGTCATCCCCGCCGAAGCGAGGATGACCGGGTGGAGGCGATCGATCAGACCGGCTTGGCGCCCGGCGTGCCGCACTTGGCGAACTTGCCCTTGGCGCGGCAGCGGACCACGACTTTCTTGACGGTCGTGCATTTCACGAACTTGCCCTTCTCGCGGCACGGCGCCCCGATCGCCGGCGAGGCCGACAGCAAGGCAAGGGCAACGGCACTGAAGATAACCGAGCGCATAACATCCTCCAACAGTTGGAGCGTGGAGGATGCCGCGCCGGCGCCCGTCCGTAAAGCCCCCTTTGGTCGGCGCGTCGGCTAGCGCC
>JALYIX010000245.1 GCA_030775565.1 Pseudomonadota bacterium
CCTCAGGCCGAAGCGGGCGAGGCGGAGCAATTGGCGGACCGCGCTCGGCGTCAGCGGGTCGCGCTCGATCCCCTGCAGCGCGCCGTGGCGGGCAAGCGTCCGGCCCCATTTCAGGAGGCGGTAGAGATGCGTCGCGCGAGTGGTCAAATCTTCCAGCCGCTGTGGATCGCGACCAGCCCGCCGAGGACCGGCTCGACGCGGGTGTTCACGAAGCCCGCCGCGCCGATCATTCGTTCGAATTCGGGCATCTTGGGGAAGCGGCGGATCGATTCGACGAGGTAGCGATAGCTGTCCTCGTCCTTGGCCACGACCTTGCCGATCTTGGGGATCAGCGCGTCGCCATATTTCTCGTAGACCTCGCCGAACCCCGGCCATTGCGTGGTCGAGAATTCGAGGCAGAAGAAGCGTCCGCCGAAGCGAAGGACCCGGTGCGCCTCGCGCAGCGCCGCAGGAATGTCGGTGACGTTCCGTATGCCGAAGGCGATGGTGTAGGCGTCGAAGCTTGAATCGGCGAAGCTCAGGCTCTCGGCATTCTCGCGCTGCCAAACGAGCCCCGACAGGCCGCGCTTTCCGGCGCGCTCCATGCCGACGGCAAGCATGTCGCCGTTGATGTCGCTGACCGTCACCCGGGCGCCCTTCGCAGCCATGCGGAAGGCGATGTCGCCCGTGCCGCCGGCCATGTCGAGGATCGCCTCGCCGGCTCGCGGCTTCACGCGGGCGACGAAGCGGTCCTTCCACAATCGGTGCATCCCGCCCGACATGAGGTCGTTCATCACGTCATAGTTGCGCGCGACCGAGGTGAAGACCGAGCCGACGCGGCGGGTTTTCTCTTCGGGGGTGACCAGCTCTTCGCCGAAATTGACCGTCTCGTTCATGGGCTTGGCCTCTAGCGGCGTTGAGCGGCCTTCGCCATAGCGGGGCATGCCCGAGCTTCCCGAAGTCGAGACCACCGTTCGCGGGCTGCGCAAGGTGCTCGAGGGGCGGCGGCTGACGAGCGTCACCCCGCGCCGCGCCGACTTGAGGCGCGCGATCCCCGAGGATCTCGGCCAGCGGCTCACCGGGGCGCGGGTCACCGGGCTCGGGCGACGCGCCAAATATGGGCTGATCGAGACCGATCGCGGGGACACTTTGGTGTTTCATCTCGGCATGTCGGGGCGGTGGCGGATCGATCCCGAGGAGATCGGCAAGCATGACCATCTCGTCATCGAGACCGACGACGGGCATCGCCTGGCGCTCAACGATCCTCGGCGATTCGGCTCGCTCGATCTGCTCAGGACCGAAGCCGTGGCGCAGTGGCCCCAGTTCGTGGCCATCGGCCCCGAGCCCCTCGGCGGGGCGGTGACGGGCAAATGGCTCAGGGAGCGATTCGCCGGACGGACGGCAGCGGTAAAACTGTTGTTGCTCGACCAGCGAATCGTCGCCGGGCTGGGCAATATCTATGTCTGCGAGGCGCTGTTCCGCGCGCGGATCGACCCGCGCAAGGCGGCGGGCAAGGTTTCGCGGCTCAAGCTCGACGCGCTTGCCGAAGCGATCCCGGCGGTGCTCGACGATGCGATTGCGGCGGGCGGATCGAGCTTGCGCGATTTCGCCGCGCCCGACGGCGCACTCGGCTATTTCTCCAAGACCGTCGACGTCTACGGCCGGGAGGGAGAGCCCTGTGGCTGCGGCGGCACGGTACGGCGAATCGTCCAGGGCGGGCGCTCGACCTTTTTCTGCCCGGCATGCCAAAAGTGACGATGGTCGCGATGGTTGACGAATCCGCCCTGCCTCAGTAGGGGAGCGGCACGTCGGCGCGCCCTCACCGGTTTTGCGCCGCCTTTTCATTTCTAGACCAGTTCGAGGACGATCCATGGCGAATACGCCGCAAGCCAAGAAGCGCATCCGTCGCAACGCCACCCGCGCCACCGTCAACGGCGCCCGCGTCAGCCGCATCCGCACCTTCATCAAGGCGGTCGAAGCGGCGCTCGAGGCGGGCAACAAGGACCAGGCCGCGACCGCGCTCAAGATCGCCCAGCCCGAGTTGATGCGCGGCGTTGCGCGCGGCGTCATCCACAAGAACACTGCGAGCCGCAAATTCTCGCGCCTGACCAAGCGGGTTTCGGCGCTCGGCTGAGCCCATTTCGGCACAGTTTCGGGATCCCAGCGGGCCGTCGGATTTGATCCGGCGGCCCGTTTCCGTTTCGTGTCAGAAATAAGTCAATGATTCCCGCGATTCGGGCCGCGGCGTTCCGCACTTGTTGATAGTTTTTGGCGGATTTCGTAGAATCTCTGAGCTTTTGTTGGGTTTTTCACTGTCAAGCGGCTTTATTTCAGCCATGTGAAAAATCGCGCTTGAAAGCGCGCGCCGAGGCTCGCAGAACCGAACGACCGGGTGCGAATCTGCGCCGGGGGGCATAGCAGAAACAGAAGGGCAAGCGCCGCGACTCGCGTCGGGCGTATCGAACCCTCGTGCCTGCTGCGATTGTTTGGTGGAGGTCTCGGTCTGTGCAGCGTGGTGAGGACAGTCTTGGGCTTGCCGAGGGTGCAGCGGCGGACGCCGGCACCATTGCCGCGCCGCTCGAGGCTGCCTGGGACTCCATTCGCGCCGGCCTGCGCCGCGACCTTGGCGCGCGCACCTTCGATGGCTGGCTGAAGCCCGCCGAGATCGGTCCGTTCGACGCCGATTCGGGTGAACTCGCCATCCTCATGCCGAGCCAGTTCATGGCCGACTGGGTCCGCTCACATTTCGGCGACCGGCTGAACCTTGCCTGGCGCTCGACCCTGCCGCTGGTCCGCGAAGTGCGCATTGCCGCCGCGGCCGATGCGCCCAAGCCGGCGCCGTTGCTGGTGCTCGAGGACATCCCGGCCGCGCCCGAGCCGGCGCTGACGCGCGATCCCAACGCACCCAATTTCGACGCGCGTTATCGCTTCGAGACGTTCATCGTCGGCAAGGCCAACGAGGTCGCCGCGACCGCCGCCAAGACGCTGGCGAGCGCCGATAAGGTCGCCTTCAACCCGCTGTTCATTCATGGCGGCACCGGGCGCGGCAAGACGCATCTGCTCCACGCGATCGGCCAGGCCTTCCTCGACGCGCGACCTGGCGCCCGCGTCGTGTCGATGTCGGCCGAAAAGTTCATGGTCGAATTCGTCCGCGCGATTCGCGAGAATGACACGATCGGCTTCAAGGGAAGGCTGCGCTCGGCCGACCTGCTGTTGATCGACGACGTCCAGTTCATCGCCGGCAAGGATTCAACGCAGGAAGAATTCTTCCACACGATGAACGAGATCATCACTGCCGGGCGGCGGCTGGTGATCACCTCGGACCGCGCGCCGCAGGACCTCGACGGGATTGCCCCGCGAATCCTTTCGCGCCTGTCGTGGGGGCTGGTCGCCGACATCAATCCGGCCGATTACGAGCTTCGCCTCAACATCATCGATGCCAAGCTGGAAAGCCTGCCCGGGGTGGTGATGGCGCGCCCGGTGGTCGAGTTCCTCGCCCGCCGCCTGACCGCCTCGATCCGCGAGCTTGAAGGTGCGCTCAATCGCATCGCCGCCTACGCCGTGATGACCGGGCGGACGATCGACGTGGCGTTCGTCGAGGAAGTCCTCGCCAATGTGCTGCGCGCCAACCAGCGGCGGATTTCGATCGACGAGATCCAGACCCAGGTCGCCGAGCATTACCGCATCCGCAAGGCCGAGATGACCTCCGCCCGCCGCGCCCGCGATGTTGCGCGGCCGCGCCAGGTGGCGATGTACCTGTCCAAGCAGCTGACCCCCAAGTCGCTGCCCGATATCGGCCGGCGCTTTGGCGGGCGCGATCACACGACGGTGATCCACGCCGTCAAGCAGATCGAGAAGTTGCGCGCCAGCGATCCCGAGATCGACGCCGCGGTGCGCTTGCTGACCCGCCAGCTCGAGGGCTGATCAGCCGACCAGTTGTTCGTCCCCTATGACGACACGGAAAGGCCCGCTGGAGCGCTCCAGCGGGCCTGACTGTTTCCGGCGTTGTGCGACCGAGAATTAGCCGCGGGGCGGGACGCGGCCGGGCGGGGGAACGGTGATCTTGACCGTCTCGCCGTTGCGGCCCGGAAAGCCGGTGAACATCGCCTCGACCAGGTTGGGCACCAGGCGGCCGAGGTCGTCGGTCTCCGAGCGCGCCTTGGCATGGCCTTCGAAAACCGACTGGTTGTCGCCGCGACGGCGGATGTCGAGGTCGAGGTTGCTTCGATAGACGCGATAGCTGGTCACGCCCGAGCCGCCGAAGAAGGGATCGTCCCAGCCATAATAGAAGGGATCGCGATAGCCGTAGCCGAAGCGCGAGTAATAGGGGCGATAATAGCCGAAGCGGTTGGCATAGCCGAAGCCCGCGCCAAAACCGAACGGGCTGCCGAAGCGGTTATAGGCGAACGGATCCGACTGATATTCGGTCGTGCCGCGATCGACGCCATAGCCCATGTTGACGATCAGCGTCGCCGACTGCGGGTTCGATGCGGGGGCATAGCCCTGCGCCTGCAACGCCTGCGCGACCACGCCGCCGAAGCGCTGGAACTCGAGGCTGCCGTTAAGGCGCTGGTCCATCGGTACGACGAAGAAGGTCTGGCCAACGGGGGCGGGCATCATCTGGAAGCGCGATACCTGCGCCGGAAAGCCCGTTTCGCAGGCCGACAGGCCAAGCGTGGCCGCACCCAACATCGCAACGGCAGCCAATTTCATCTTACGCATCGGTTATGACCCCTCGAATCGGGAAAATCGCTTGTAGGAGAAGGGTATAACGCTTTCTTGCCTGAATAGTCGATGAAGCGAGCGCGGTTTGCGCCGAGCCGTCAGGCGCGCAGCCCAACCGCGCGATAGGCCCCGGCCAAAATCGGCGCCGCGATCGTCGCGGCGCGCTCGGCACCGGCCGCGAGGAAGGCGTCGATCGCAGCTTCATCGCGGCGCAGCTCGTCGAGCCGGGTGCGGATCGGGCCGACGGTGGCGATGACCGCGTCGGCGAGCGCCGGCTTGAACGCGCCGAACCCCTGTCCGGCGAAGCGGGCGAGGACGGCCTCGACGCTTTCGCCCGACAGCGCCGCAAGGATGCCGACGAGGTTCTTCGCCTCGGGCCGGCCGTCGAGCAGCGCGGGGTCGTCGGGCAAAGGCTCGGGGTCGGTCCTGGCCTTGCGGATCTTCTGGACGATGGCGTCGTCGCTGTCGGTGAGCGCAACGCGGCTCTGCTCCGACGGATCGGATTTCGACATCTTGGCCGAGCCATCGCGCAGGCTCATCACCCGCGCCGCGGTGCCGCCGCCGATGAACGGTTCGGGTGCGACGAACAGCTCGGTGTCGAAGTCGTTGTTGAACTTGAGCGCAATGTCGCGGGCAAGCTCGATATGCTGCTTCTGGTCCTCGCCGACGGGGACGTGGGTCGCGCGATAGACCAGCACGTCGGCCGCCTGAAGGACGGGATAGGTAAACAGCCCGACGCTGACACTGTCGCGGTTCTTGCCCGACTTGTCCTTGAACTGGGTCATCCGGCTGAGCCAGCCCATCCGCGCGGTGCACTGGAGGATCCAGGCAAGCTCGGGGTGGGCGGGGACGGCGGACTGGGCGAAGAGGATCGACTTGGTCGGGTCGATCCCGCTGGCGATGAGCGCGGCGGCCATCTCGCGCACGTTGGCGCGCAGCTGGACCGGGTCGACGTCGACCGTCAGTGCGTGGAGGTCGGCGAGGAAGAACAGGCACTCGGCCTCGTCCTGCATCCTGACCCAGCGGAGGATCGCGCCGAGCAAATTGCCGAGGTGAAGCCCGCCGGTCGGCTGGATCCCCGAGACGACGCGCATCGGCGGCTTGGCCACGGGATCAGCCGGCATCATTGGCGACCACGGCGGGCTTCTTGCGCCGGCGGAGGAGCATCAGTTCTTCCTTGTCGATTCCGCCAAGCACCCAGACGAGCGGGAAATAGACCGCCATTCCGCCGCCGACGATCGCCATGACCCCGGCCATCCGCTTGGCCACCGATCCCGCGAACCACGGCTGCAATCCGGTCTTGATCGCCCACAGCGTCGCCATCATTGCCAGGCCGGCAACGAGCTGGCGGGCGATGCGCGAGGCGAGCCACCCCTCGACGCGGA
This sequence comes from Pseudomonadota bacterium, assembly GCA_030775565.1. Taxonomy (GTDB): domain Bacteria; phylum Pseudomonadota; class Alphaproteobacteria; order Sphingomonadales; family Sphingomonadaceae; genus Sphingomicrobium. The sequence goes on from JALYIX010000245.1 coordinate 6,090, forward strand.
AATGACCGCGGCGGTGCAGCACGACGTAGAGCATGACGCAGTTGAGCCACGAGCAGATCGCGATCGCGGCGGCGAGCCCGCGGATCCCGAACGGCGGAATGAGGACGAAATTGAGCACGACATTGGCAACCAGCACGATCACCGCCGTCTTGACCGGGGTTGCCGTATCCTGGCGCGAATAGAAGCCCGGGGTGAGCACCTTGACCAGCACATAGGCTGGGAGGCCGAGCACGATGAGCCCGAGCGTATCGGCGGTCACTTTTGCGTCGACCGCCGAGAATTTGCCCCCCGCGAACAGCGCCAGGACCAGGGGGTAAGCGGCGACCGACAGCGCCAGCGCGGCGGGCAGGCAAAGGAACATCGCCAGCTCGGCCGCTTGGCCCTGCACGCGCGCCGCCTTGTCGGGATCGCCGGCACCGACGTGGCGGCTGACCTGGGGCAGGATGGCGGTGCCGAGCGCGGCGCCGATGACGCCCAGGGGCAGCTGGTTCAGACGGTCGGCATAGTTGAAATAGCTCATCGAGCCGGTGCCGATGCGAGTGAGGAAGAAGGTGTCGATGAACGCACTGATCTGATAGACGCCCGCGCCCAAGGTGGCCGGCACGACGACGCGGACGAACTGGCGGACGCCCGGGGTGTAGCGTGGCCGGCGCAGCTTCAGCGAAATTCCCGCCTTCTTCGCCGAGGCCCACAACAGCGCCATCTGAATGAGGCCGCCGATCGTCACCGCGATGGCGAGCGCGGTGGCGGTCACTTCGCCGCCGACGCGAACGAAGATCAGCGCGAACAGCATGGCGAGGTTCAACAGGGCCGGGGCGAACGCCGCCGCGGTGAAGCGGGCAAGGCTGTTGAGGATGCCCGAAAACAGCGAGACGAGGCTGATCAGGACGAGGTAGGGGAAGGTGATCCGGGTGAGGAAGGTCGCCAGCGCCAATTTCTCGCCCTGATAGCCCGAGATCGCCGCAACGAAGAGCGGCATGACGATCTCGAACACCAGGGTGAACAGCACCAGCGTCGGCAGGAACACCGCCAGCACTTGCTCGGAGAAGTCCTTCGCCGCCGTCTCGCCGCCCTCGCCGTGGAGGCGTTGGCTGAACAGCGGCACGAAGCCGGCCGAAAAGGCGCCCTCGCCGAACAGCCGGCGAAAGGTGTTGGGCAGGCGGAAGGCGACGAAGAAGGCATCGGCGGCGACGCTTGCGCCCATGATGCGGCTCATCAGCATCTCGCGCGCGAACCCGGCGACGCGGCTGACCAGGGTCAGCCCGCCGATCGTGCCGGTCGACTTGATGAGGCTTGCGCCGCCGTCTTTTGCCAAGGGGTCAGGCCTGGCCGAGGTCGGTCGGCTGGAAGGCTCCAAGGCCCTCGGGTGCGGCGTGACCGTTGGGCTCGCTGCCGGCATTGGCGGCTTCGACCTGGCTCATATAGGCCGCGCCAAAGTCGATCGGGTCGAGCAGCAGCGGCGGGAAGCCGGTGTTCTGGACCGCGTCGGCGACAATCTGGCGGGCGAACGGGAACAGCAGGCGCGGGGCTTCGACCAGCAGGAACGGCGGCAAGGCTTCCTCGGGCAAGTTGCGGAAGGCGAACACCCCGCCATAGGCGAGGTCGACGACGAAATGCGTGCCCTGCTCGGACTTGGCCGAAACCTCGATCTTGAGGACGACTTCGTGGACATCGTCGGCGACCTTGTTGACCGCGATGTTGAACTGGACGTCGAGCTGCGGCTGCACGCCCCATTGGAAAACGCTCGGCGCGTTCGGGCTCTCGACCGACAAATCCTTGATATATTGCGCGATCGTCGCCGCCTGGGGGGCGTCGTCGGCAGCGTCGGGGCCGGCCTGGGGGTCGGGTGCGGGCATCTGCTCGTCGGCCATGATCTTCATCGGTCCTTTAGGTGAATTGGCGCCAGAAAGCCTCTCGCGCCGCGGTTGGGGCGCGACTAGCAGCGACCATAATGGCGTGCAATGCGCCAGTGATGGTGGCACTGGCTTTGAAACTGCGCGTTAAGTCGCCTATGTTAGATCAGCGGGACCGACCCGCCGCTTGAGTTGGACATCGCCTTGACCGCAATCGTCATCCTCGCCCTCGTCGCCCTGTTCATCGGCCTGCGGCTCTACGCCGTGCTCGGCGAACGCACCGGGCACGAACAGCCGATCCTCAAGCCGGCCGATCCCGACGCTCGAGTCGAACCGCGCGTGACGACCGCCCCGGCGCAGCCCGCCGCCGCGCTCGATTCCGCCGGAATGGCCTATCTGCCGACGGCGGGTCCGGGCGTGAAGGCACTGCTTTCGGCGGATTCGAGTTTCGACGTCGCGCGCTTCCTCGAAGGGGCCAAGGCGGCCTACCGGCTGGTCCTCGAGAATTTCTGGAAGGGCGACCTCGATGCCTTCCGCGCGCATGTCGACGACCATGTGTTCGAAACCTTCGCCGCGGCGGTCGAGCAGCGCAAGGCTGACGGCCTGACGCTCGACAATCGGCTGGTCGCGATCGAGCAAGCGGTGATCGCCGAGGTCGAGCTTCATCGCAGCGTCGCCGAAGTGACGGTCCGGTTCGAGGCCGACATCGCCGCCGTCACGCGTGACGGCGATGGCGCGGTGGTTGCCGGGTCCATGTCCGATGCGGTCCAGACTCGCGACCGCTGGATCTTCCGCCGCGATCTCGCCTCGCGCGATCCCAACTGGCTCTTGATCGAAACCGACGAGGAAGAGTGAGCGCGTTCCGGGGGCTCGCCCTCGCCGCACTGCTGCTGCTCGGCGCCTGCGTCCAGCGTACGCCGCCGGTCGCGCCTCCACAAATGCCCGCGCCGGCGCCCGCGCCATTGCCCAGGCCAGTCCCCAATAACGCGCTGCTCGTCGGCGTTGCGCTTGCCGTGCCGCAGCCGCTCGACGAAAGCGCGGCGCGCCGGGCACTCGCCGCCTTCGTCACCAGCTGCCCGGTGCTGGTCACGCGGACGGACGCGTCGGGGCTGACCCGCGCCGCTGATTGGGCGCCATTGTGCACCGAGGCGGCAGCAGTCCCGGCCGAAGGCGCGGCCAGCTTCTTCAACGATCGCTTCGAATGGGTGAGGGTCGGCGACGGCAAGGCCTTTGCGACGGGCTATTACGAACCCGAAATCGCCGCCTCGCGCACCCATCTGCCCGGCTATGACACGCCGATTTACGCGCTCCCCGCCGATCTCGTCCGCTGCACCCGGCCCGACGGAACGCAAGGGCGCGGGCGGATCGATCCGCTGAGCGGCACCTGCGGGCCCTATTTCACCCGCGCCGAAATCGAGGACGGCGCGCTTGCCAATCGCGGCCTCGAACTTGCCTGGGCGGCCGATCCGGTCGCGCTGTTCTTCATGGAAGTGCAGGGCTCGGGGCGGCTGCGATTGCCCGACGGGTCGGTCATGCGGATCGGATATGCCGGGCAGAATGGCCAGGCCTACACCGGCATCGGCCGTTTGCTGCGCCAGCGCGGCGTGCTTCCGCCCGGCGGCGCGAGCATGCAGGGCATCGTCGGCTGGATCGCGGCCAACCCCGACGCTGGCCGGGCGCTGATGCGCGAGAACGCCAGCTATGTCTTTTTCAAGGAATTGACCGGCCCCGGCCCGCTCGGCGCGCTGGGCGTGCCCGTTGCCTCCCGTGCGAGCGTCGCCGCCGACCCGGCGTTCGTCCCGCTTGGCGCGCCGGTCTATCTTGCGCTCGATCGCTCCGAAGCGAGCGGGCTGTGGGTCGCGCAGGATACCGGCGGGGCGATCAAGGGGGCCAACCGGGTCGACACCTTCTGGG
>JALYIX010000246.1 GCA_030775565.1 Pseudomonadota bacterium
CGAAGCCTCTGATACGCCATTATTTGACAAGCCCCGCACCACGCCGCCGGGATTCTCGTCCCCGCGCCATCGTCCCCGCGCAATAATCCTTGCCCTTCGCCATGGCGCCGCACAAACTGACCCCGGCGACGAAGGGGCCGGGATGAGTAGTGCGATGGCGTTCGATGAAATGGGGCCGGGCGGGGCCGCTGACCCCTACGAAACTGTCCGCGGATGGATCGAGCAATCCTCGCCCGACTATCTCCAGACACGCAGCGCCCAGGCCGAGCTGTTTTTCCGCCGCATCGGGATCACTTTTGCGGTCTATGGCGACGCGCAGGCCGACGAGCGGCTGATCCCGTTCGACATCATCCCGCGAATCCTCGCCCGAAGCGAATGGAGTCGGCTGGAAAAGGGCCTCGTCCAGCGCGTCTCGGCGCTCAATGCGTTCCTCGGCGACGTCTATGGCGAGCGCGAGATCCTGCGCGCCGGCATCCTCCCCGAGGACATCGTCCTGCGCAACCCGCAGTTCTGCCTTCCCGCGATCGGCCATCCGCCGAGCCACGGCATTTACACCCACATCGCCGGGATCGACATCGTCCGCACCGGCCCCGACCAATTCTACGTCCTCGAGGACAATGCCCGCACCCCGTCGGGCGTGTCCTACATGATCGAAAACCGCGAAGTGATGATGCGGCTGATCCCCGAACTGTTCGGCAAGCACCGCATCGCACCGGTCGAAACCTATCCCGAACTGTTGCTCAGCACGCTCCAGTCGGTCGCCCCGCGCAACTGCCCGGGCGAGCCGACCGTCGCGCTGCTCACCCCCGGTTTCCACAATTCGGCCTATTACGAACACAGCTTCCTTGCCGACAAATTGGGCGTCGAATTGGTCGAGGGGAGCGACCTGCTCGTCCGCGACGACGTCCTCTACATGCGCACCACCGAAGGCCCGCAGCGGATCGACGTGCTCTATCGCCGGGTCGACGACAGCTTTCTCGATCCACTCGTCTTCCACCCCGGCTCGATGCTCGGCGCCCCCGGCATGATGAGCGCCTATGCCGCGGGCAACCTCGCGATCGCCAACGCGGTCGGGACGGGCATTGCCGACGACAAGGCGATCTACAGCTACATGCCCGAGATCATCCGCTTCTACTCGGGCGAGGATGCACTGCTCGAGAACGTCCCCACCTGGCGCTGCCGCGAGCCCGATGCCCTCGCTTATGTCCTCGATCACCTCGCCGAACTGGTGGTCAAGGAAGTCGACGGTTCGGGCGGCTATGGGATGCTCATCGGGCCGCATTCGACCAACGAGCAGCTCGCCGAATTCGGGGCCAAGCTGCGTGCCAATCCCGAAGGTTTCATCGCCCAGCCGACGCTCTCGCTGTCAACCTGCCCGACCTTAGTCGACAACGGCATCGCTCCGCGCCACGTCGACCTGCGCCCGTTCGTGCTGAGCGGCGCCAACGGCACGCGGATCGTGCCGGGCGGCCTCACCCGCGTGGCGCTGAGCGAAGGCTCGCTGGTCGTCAACTCGAGCCAGGGTGGCGGCACCAAGGACACATGGGTGCTCGATGATTAGGAGCACCCACTAGATGCTCTCCCGCACCGCCGGCGATCTGTTCTGGACCGGGCGCTATGTCGAGCGCGCCGACTTCGTCTCGCGCCTGACCGACGCCACCCTGCGCCTCGCCGCGCTGCCGTCGAGCTATGGCGGCGATGTCAGCGCCTGGACCAGCGCGCTCACCGCAGCCGGCATTGCCGACCTTTACGGCGAAAAGCACAGCAAGCTGAGCGAATCGAGCGCGGTCCAGTTCCTTTCGCTCGACGCGGCCAACCCCTCCTCGATGCACAATTGCATCGAGCGCGCGCGCAACAACGCCCGCGCGGTGCGCACCGCGCTCACCGCCGAAGTGTGGGAAGCGATCAATTCGGCGTGGCTCGAAATGCAGCGCTTCGGCACGCGGATCACCGCCCGGCAGACGGTCACTCGGCTGCTCGAGCAGGTCAAGGCATCGGCGCTGGCGTTCGACGGCGCAACCCACCGCACCATGCTCCGCTCCGACGCTTACTGGTTCCTCCGCCTCGGCGCGGCGATCGAGCGCGCCGACAATACCGCCCGCCTGCTCGAGGTGAAATATCAGCTGCTCCTCCCCCGCGACGAACCGGTCGGCGGGAGCCTCGACTATTTCCAGTGGACGACGATCCTGCGCACCGTCTCGGCGCTCACCGCCTACCGCCATGTCTATCGCGACAGCGTCAAGCCGTGGCTCGTCGCCGACCTGCTCATCCTCAACAAGCGCATGCCGCGCAGCCTTGCCGCCTGCATGAACGACGCCGCGCGCTATCTCGATCAACTCGCCCAGCGCAGCGGCCGCCGCGGCCCGGCGCACCGCCAGGCGGTCGCCCTCGCCAATCGCCTCGAGAAGGGCAAGATGGGGGAAATATTCGCTTCGGGGCTTCACGAATATACCACCAATTTCCTGGCCGATAATCGGCGGCTCGACCATGCGATCATGGAGCAATATCTGTTCTGATGCGCATCCTCGTCGATCATCGCACGACCTATCGCTACGAGCGGCCGGCAACTGCGGTCGTCCAGGCGCTGCGCCTGTCCCCGCGTGATCACGAGACCCAGCACGTCCGCTCGTGGCGGGTCGACACTGACAATGACGGGACGATGCGCGAGACGGCTGATGCGTTCGGCAACCGGCTGTTGATGTTCTACGCCGAGGGGCCGCTCGACAAGCTGACCTTGAGCGTCGTCGGCGAAGTCGAGGTGACCGATACGGCCGGGGTGATCCACGCCCCCGAGCCGCTGCCTCTCGCGGTCTTCCTGCGGACCACGCCGCTGACCGCGCCCGATCCGGCGCTCGCCGACCTGGCTCGCCTCGCGCGCCGCGACGATCCACTCGCGACGCTCCACGCCATGATGGCCGCGATCGTCGAGCAGATGGCCTTCGAAGTCGCCGCGACCGATGCGGCCACCACCGCCGCGGCGGCGCTCGCGGCGGGTCGCGGCGTGTGTCAGGATTTCGCGCATATCTTCTGCGTCGCGGCGCGCCTTGCCGACATTCCCGCGCGCTACGTCTCGGGCCATTTGGCGCGGCCCGGGGTCGATGTGCAGGACGCCTCGCACGCCTGGGCCGAGGCGCATGTGCCCGACCTCGGCTGGGTGGCGTTCGATCCCGCCAACGGCATCTGCGCGACCGATGCCTATCTGCGCGTTGCCGTCGGGCTCGACTATCTCGACGCCGCGCCGGTGCGCGGCGCACGACGTGGCGGGGGCATCGAGCAAATGGCGGTGGAAGTCCGCGCCGAGGTGGCGCAAGGGCAGCGTCAGGGGTGAATCGGGCCAGGATTCGGGCCAACATCCGGGGGGCCGCAGGACGTTGACCTATTGCGTGGGAATTTTGGTCCGCGAGGGCCTGGTGATGATGGCCGACACGCGCACCAACGCGGGCATCGATAATGTCTCCAAATACCGCAAGCTGCGCGTGTTCGGGCTCGGCACCGACCGCCTGATCATGGTCGCCTCATCGGGCAGCCTGTCGACCACCCAGGGCGCGATGCATCGCATGCTCGAGGGCGTCCACAACCCCGAGACCGACAATCTCGACAAATGGGAAACGGTGCCGAGCATCTACCAGGCGGTGCTTGCGGTCGGTCGGGCGCTGCGCGCGGCGCGCGACGGGATGGAGAGCCTCGAGCAGGCCGACATCAACTTCGACGCCTCGCTGCTGGTCGGTGGCTCGGTCGGCGGCGAGCCACACCGGCTGTTCCTGGTCTATCCCGCGGGCAACGCAATCGAGTGCGGCCAGGACACGCCCTTCCTCCAGATCGGCGAGGCCAAGTACGGCAAGCCGATCCTCGACCGTGCCGTGCGCTTCGACACGCCGCTCGACGAGGCGGTCAAGATCGGCCTGATCTCGTTCGATTCGACGATGCGCTCGAACCTCGCAGTCGGGCTGCCGATCGACATGGTGAAGGTCAAGCAGGGCTCGCTCGCCCCGTCCGCCAATGTCCGCATCGGCACCGATGACGAATATTTCCGCGACCTGTCCGAACGCTGGTCGAACGCCCTCGCCCACGCCCGCGAAGAAATCCCCAACGCGCCTTACTGAGCGTTACGCGATGCCCTCGGCATCGAGCGCATAACCGGCACTGCGCACCGTGCGGACGAGGTCGCTCCCGCCATGCTCGCCAAGCGCCATCCGCAAGCGGCGGATATGGACATCGACCGTGCGCAGCTCGATCTCCTCGCTGTGCGGCCACACCGTCTCGAGCAATTGCTGGCGCGAGAACACCCGCCCCGGGTGCTCGAGGAAATGCCGCAGCAGGCGATATTCGGTCGGCCCGAGGTTGATCGCCTGCCCGTCGCGCCGCACGCGATGCGCGCCGAGATCCATTTCCAGCCCGCCATAGTCGAGCGTTTCCGCCGCCAGCGCCGGCCGAACCCGCCGCAGCACCGCTGCCGCGCGCACCACCAGTTCCTTCGGGCTGAACGGCTTGGTCACATAATCATCGGCGCCGGTCTCGAGCCCGCGCAATCGATCATCCTCTTCCCCTCGCGCGGTGAGCATGATGATCGGCAGGTTGGCCGTCGCGGGCTTGCGGCGGAGCCGGCGGCACAGCTCGATCCCGCTGATCCCCTCGATCATCCAGTCGAGCACCATCAGGTCGGGGCGGATCTCCTCCACAAGAATCAGCGCTTCCTCGCCGCTGGCCGTCGTCGTCACCGTGTAATCGGCACGGGTGAAGTGAAACTTCACCAGCTCGGCGATGGCCCGGTCGTCCTCGACCAGCAGCAGCCGTTTGGGCGCGCTGGCCATCTCAGTCGATCACGCTGGCGCCGCGCGAGCGTTCGGCCATGTGCTGCCCGGTCGCGGCATAATAGACCATCTCGGCGATATTGGTCGCATGGTCGCCGACCCGCTCGATATTCTTGGCGACGAACAGCAGATGCGCCGACTGCGAGATATTGTGCGGATTTTCCATCATGAAGGTCAGCAGCGTGCGGAAGATCGAATTGTAGAAATCGTCGACCGCCTTGTCGCGCTCGCTGACCCGGACCGCGGCGTCGGCATCGCGCTCGACGAAGGCGGTCAGCACGTCATGGACCATCTCGGTCGCGATCCGCGCCATTTCGGGCATCAGCGACAAGGGCTCGATGATCGCGCTGTCGAACTGCGGCACCCGCTTGGCGATATTCTTGGCATAGTCACCGATCCGCTCGACCACGCTCGAGATCTTCATCGCCGCGACGATGTCGCGCAGGTCGCCCGCCATCGGCGCCCTGAGCGCCAGGATCTGGATCGCGCGCCGCTCGGTCTCGACCTCGAGCGCGTCCAGTTTCTTGTCATTCTCGACGATCTTCAGCGCGCCCTCGAGGTCGCGCTGGACAAGGCAACGCATCGATTCGCGAATGGCGTGCTCGGCAAGCCCGCCCATCTGCGAAATAAGCGCGCGCAGCCGGTCCAAGTCCTCGTCGAACGCTTTGAGCGTATGTCCACTGATCGCCATGGCCTGTTCCTTCCCACTTAGCCGTAGCGGCCGGTGACGTAATCCTGAGTGCGCTGCTCGCGCGGGTTGGTAAAGACTTCGCTGGTCTTGCCCGGTGCAACCGTGACACGACGTCCATCGCCGGCCCGTTTGATTGCTTCGCCGCCGACTGCGACCGTTGCCGGACACCGGCGACCAGATCGTCGCCTTACGGGTGAGCATGGTCGGCCCGGCGACGGGCCTTCGCCCGAGCGCGAGCGCCTCTCTCGCGAAACATCTCGGCCGCGCTTGCAGGGCGCACATGGTGGTGGGCGCGCCGGCGGTTTTCGACATGGGCAGAACCGTCACCGCGGTCGCGGTGAAGCCGATGAAATTCTTCGTCACGTGGTCCCCTGAACCGCCCCTGTGCGATGCGATGGACCGCTTTCTAAGGCGATTCGGGGACTCGGTTATAACGCCTGCGCTACGGCTTTGTGACAACGGTGGTCTCCCGTCGGAGCGGGAGGAGATTTGGCCTTCTATTTCGCCGCTTCATACTCCCGGATGATCGGTTGAATGCGCGGCCCCTGCGCGCTCGAGGCGGCCTTGGGATCGGCCCCGCCGAACGCGGCATCGCGCGGTCCGATCTGCTCGGGCGACCTGGCCTTTGCCCATTCGGGCTTGAGCACGATCTTGGTGTAGACATTCTGCTCGTCGTGCCAGTGGCGATACATCTCGGGCCCGCTCTCGAGGCTGGCGTGGTGCGAGATGAGGAAGGTCGTGTCGATCTTCTTCTCGCCGATCAGCTCGAGCAGCGGCTTGGTATACTTCTGCACATGGGTCTGGCCGCTCTTCACCGTCAGCCCCTTCTCCATCAGCTGGCCCAGGGGGAATTTGTCGGCGAACCCGCCATAAACCCCGGGGATCGACACCCGCCCGCCCTTGCGACAGGAGATGATCATCTGGCGCAGCGCATGCGGCCGCTCGCTGCCCAGGAAGGTGTGCGCCTTGATCGTGTCGAGCACATTGTCGACCGTCATCCCGTGGCTTTCCATGCCGACGCAATCGATCACCGCGTCGGGCCCGATCCCGCCGGTCATCTCGCGCAATGCCTCGAGCAGGTTGACCTCGCGATAGTCGATGATCGTCGCGCCAAGGCTCTTGGCCAGCGCCAGTCGCTTGGGATAATGATCGATCGCGATGACCCGTTCGGCGCCCATGATGATCGCCGCCTGGATCGCGAACAGCCCGACCGGCCCGCAGCCCCACACCGCAACGGTATCGCCGCGTTCGATCATCGCATTCTCCGCCGCCATCCAGCCGGTGGGCAGAATATCGGACAGGAACAGCACCTCGTCGTCGTGCAGCCCGTCGGGGATCACGATCGGCCCGACGTCGCTGTACGGCACGCGGACATATTCGGCCTGGCCCCCGGCGTAGCCCCCGGTGAGGTGGGCATAGCCGAACGCCGCGCCCATCGAATGACCCATCAAGGTCTCGGACAGATCCGCGGTCTCGGCTGGATTGCCGTTGTCGCACGCCGAAAATTGCTGCTTGTCGCAAAAGAAGCAGCTTCCGCACGAGATGGTGAACGGGACGACGACGCGCTGGCCCTTTTGCAGCGTCGACC
>JALYIX010000247.1 GCA_030775565.1 Pseudomonadota bacterium
GGTTGATGGTGTAGGTCTCGGCGCCGAACTGGGCGAGCTGGACCGCGCCCTGCTGGCCGATGACGACGCCAATGAGGAAGCTCATCAACCCGATGATGCCGAGCGCGCGCACCCCGACGCTGTCGAACGCCTGGACGACGGCGTTGAGGCGGAAGCGCTTGGGTCGGCGGATGACATTGCCGAAGCCGATCAACGTCGCGCCGAAGAAGCCGAGCAGGCCGAGCAGGGTTTGGCCGGTCTCGGCGGTCCAGCCCCCCAGTTCCTGCAGCGCGCGGCTGACCGGCGGGCGCGTGTCGGGGCGAATGCGGATCGGGTGGTCGGCCGCGGCGACCTGTTCGATCAAGGCGGTGATGTCGGGGCTCGCGCCGATCACCTTGGCGCCGCGATCGCGCACCGTGCGATGGATGAGCCAGGCGCCCACCGTATCCATCCGCTCGACGCCGGCAAGATCGATCGTGCCCCCCTCGGGCAATCCATCGAGCTCGCGCGCGGTCGACCCCGAACGCGCGATGGTCAGCGCCCCGCTGCAGCGGAACGTCTCGGCATCGTCAGGTGGGGAGCGGTCAAGCGTAGCCATCAGCGGCGATGAGTGCGCGAAATTAACGCCAGCGGCAAGGCTTTGCGTACGCGACGGTCAGTCAGCAGCATCGGCCCTGGCGTCGAACGCGGTTCGCGCGGCGGCGATGCACGGCAGGTGTTCGAAGGCCCAGTTGCCGAGCGCATCAACCGGCACGCGCAACGACTGGCCAAGGTCGGTCAGGCGATATTCGACCTTGGGCGGGATCGTCGGATAGATCGTCCGGGTGACCATTCCGTCGCGCTCGAGCCCGCGCAGGGTGAGCGTCAGCATGCGCTGCGACACGCCGCCGATCGAGCGCTTGAGGTCGTTGAAGCGGCGCGGGCCGTCGGCCAGCATCATCACCACCAGCACGGTCCATTTGTCGCCGATCCGCGACAGGATCGAGCTGACCTCCTGGCAGGCGCCGGGCAGATGCGGGTTGGGCGTTGCCTCGGCCAGCCGCGGCGCGGCGGCGTTGGGGGCGGGAACAGCGATGTGCTCGGGTTTCATTCCAGTGCCTTCTTGCGGCGGTGCTCTGGGCACTCATATAGCCCCGGTTACTGAAAGTTACCAGCAGCGGAGCAAGAAAGATGAAGATCCTGCATATCGATTCGAGTATCCTCGGCGGCAATTCGGTCAGCCGCAAACTGTCGGCCGAAATCGTCGCCAAGCTCACCGCGGCGGACCCCGGGGCGAGCGTCGTCACGCGTGACCTAGGGGCAAACCCGGTGCCCCATCTGTCGGGCGCGACGATCATGGCGGCGCAGAGCCCGACCGGCGCGCATGAGCCGGCGGTTGCGGCCGACCTTGCGCTGGGCGGGGAAGTGCTTGCCGAATTCCTCGCGGCCGACACGATCGTGATCGGCGTTCCACTCTATAATTTCGCAATTCCAAGCCAGTTGAAGGCGTGGATCGACCGCGTCCTGATCGCCGGGCAGACCTTCCGCTATGGCGCGGATGGCCAGCCGATCGGGCTTGCCGGGGGCAAGCGGGTGATCCTGGCGATCGCGCGCGGCGGCTTCTATGGCGCGGGCGCGCCGGCGGCGGCTTACGAGCATGGCGAATCCTTCCTGCGCGTGGCGTTGGGCTTCGTCGGCATCACCGATGTCGAGACCGTGGTCGCCGAGGGCCTGGCGGTCGGCCCCGATCATCGCGCGGCCGGAATTGCCGCCGCTGAACAGGAGATCGTCGCGCTCGCCGCCTGACCCGCTCCGTGACGGGTTTGCCCCTCGCCGCACTTCGCGCTAGCGGCAGTGCTGCAGCGCAACAGGCGAGGGGCAACGCACGTATGAGCGACATGGTCGAGCGGAACGGACTGAAGGTCGCGGGGGCGCTCGCCGAGTTCATCGAGCAGCGCGCCTTGCCCGGTACCGGCATCGAGGCGGCGCAGTTGTGGGCCGGGGCTGCCGACATTTTTGCCCGGTTCGCCCCTGAAAACCGCGCCCTGCTGGCGAAGCGGGACGAACTCCAGGCCGCGATCGACGCCTGGCATGGGGAGCGCGCCGGCCAGGCGATCGACCAGGCCGAGTATCAGGCGTTCCTGCGCTCGATCGGCTATCTGGTGGACGAGCCGGCGCGGTTCGCGGTCGGCACCAGGAAGGTCGATGACGAGATCGCCTGCCTCGCCGGGCCGCAGCTGGTGGTGCCGGTGCTCAACGCGCGCTTCGCGCTCAACGCCGCCAACGCCCGCTGGGGAAGCCTTTACGACGCCCTCTACGGCACCGACGCGATTGCCGGGTCCCCCGCCGGGCGCGGCTATGACGCGGCGCGCGGCGCGGCGGTGATCGCCTGGGCCAAGGGTTTCCTCGACGAGGCCGTGCCGCTGGCGAGCGGGTCGTGGAGCAGCTGGCGTGGCGGCATCCCCGAACTTGCCGACCCGGCCCAATATTGCGGCCGTTCGGGCGACACGTTCCTGCTTCGCCACAACGGCCTCCACATCGAGATCGTGATCGATGCCGCGCACCCCATCGGGCGCGACGATCCGGGTCACATCGCCGACGTGGTCCTCGAAAGCGCGCTGACCACAATCATCGACCTCGAGGATTCGGTCGCCGCGGTCGATGCCGAGGACAAGGTCGCCGCCTATGCCAACTGGCTCGGGCTGATGAAGGGCGATTTGAGCGCCGACTTCGAGAAGGGCGGCGAGACGCTGCAGCGGACACTGGCGGCGGATCGCGACTATGTTGCCCGCGACGGCGAGCGCTTCACGCTGCCCGGCCGCAGCCTGCTGTTCGTTCGCAACGTCGGCCATCTGATGACCAATCCGGCGGTCCGGCTACCCGACGGCAGCGACGCCCCCGAGGGCATTCTCGACGCGATCGTGACCAGCCTGATCGGCCTCCACGACCTTCGCCGCGAGGGCAGGTTCGTCAACAGCCGTGCCGGATCGATCTACATCGTCAAGCCCAAGATGCACGGCCCCGACGAGTGCGCCTTCTCCAACCGATTGTTCGACGCGGTCGAGGACCTGCTCGGGCTCGAGCGCCACACCATCAAGATCGGGGTGATGGACGAGGAACGGCGCACCTCGGCCAACCTTGCCGCCTGCATCCACGCCGTCCGCGACCGGATCGTGTTCATCAACACCGGCTTCCTCGATCGCACCGGCGACGAGATCCACACCTCGATGCGCGCCGGCCCGATGATCCGCAAGGGCGACATGAAGAAGGCCGACTGGATCGCCGCGTACGAGGATCGCAACGTCCAGATCGGGCTCGCCTGCGGCCTCGATGGCAAGGCGCAGATCGGCAAGGGGATGTGGGCCGCGCCCGACCGCATGGCCGAAATGCTCGAGGTCAAGCTCGGCCATGTGCTGACCGGCGCCAACACCGCCTGGGTGCCGAGCCCGACCGCCGCCACGCTCCACGCCACCCATTATCACCGGGTCGACGCGTTCGACCGCCGTCGCGCCCGCGCCGCCGAGGGGGTCGCCTCGCTCGACCGGCTGCTCGACGTGCCGCTGGCGGCGGGGCGCAACTGGTCGGCGGCGGAGATCGCCGAGGAACTCGACAATAATGCGCAAGGCATCCTCGGCTACGTCGTGCGCTGGATCGACCAGGGGATCGGCTGCTCCAAGGTGCCCGACATCCACGACGTCGGGCTGATGGAGGACCGCGCCACCTTGCGCATCAGTTCGCAGCACATGGCCAACTGGCTGCTCCACGGCGTTGCGTCGAAGGCG
>JALYIX010000248.1 GCA_030775565.1 Pseudomonadota bacterium
ATCAATCCCGCGACCGAGGAGGTGGCGGGACGGATCAGCCTTGGCGGCCCCGCGGACGTCGATGCCGCGGTCGCCGCCGCTCGTCGCGCCTTCCCCGCGTTCAGCCAGACCTCGCGCGAGGAGCGCCTCGCCCTGCTCGGCCGGATCGCGACCGAGTATCAGGCGCGCTACGCCGACATCGCCGCGGCCATCACCGAGGAGATGGGCGCACCCGCGGCCCTGGCGATGAACGCGCAGGCGGCAACGGGCATCGCCCATCTCCACACCGCAATGGCGGTGCTGAAGGACTTCGCCTTCGAGGAACGGCGCGGCTCGACGACGATCGTGCGCGAACCGATCGGGGTATGCGGCTTCATCACGCCGTGGAACTGGCCGATCAACCAGATCGCGACGAAGGTTTTTCCGGCGCTCGCCACCGGCTGCACGATCGTGCTGAAGCCAAGCGAAGTCGCGCCTTTCTCGGCGATCCTCTTCGCGCAAGTGCTCGACGCGGCGGGGGTGCCGGCGGGGGTGTTCAACCTCGTCAACGGCGACGGACCGACGGTCGGTGCCGCGATCGCCGCGCACCCTGAGGTCGACATGGTCAGCTTTACCGGGTCGACCCGCGCCGGCATCGCCGTCGCTCGTGAAGCTGCGGCGACGGTCAAGCGCGTTCACCAGGAACTCGGCGGCAAGTCGCCCGCGATCGTCCTCGACGATGCCGACGTGGGCGCGGCGGTGACCGCGACGATGCATGGCCTGATGATGAACTCGGGCCAGTCGTGCAATGCGCCCACCCGCCTGCTCGTGCCGCTGGCCCGGATGGACGAGGCCAAGGCTGCGGCGCGCGCGGTCGCCGACGCCATCCATTCTGGCGACCCATCGGGCGGCGAAGCGGAGATTGGGCCGGTCGTGTCGAAGGTTCAGTGGGACAAGATCCAGCACCTCATCGATGCCGGCATTGCCGAAGGCGCGACCCTCGTCGCCGGCGGCCCGGGTCGACCGGAGGGACAAGCGAGCGGCTATTATGTCCGTCCCACGGTCTTCGCCGACGCGACCAATGCGATGACCATCGCCCGCGAGGAAATCTTCGGGCCTGTGATGACGATCATCGGCTATCGCGACGAGGAGGAGGCGATCGCGTTCGCCAACGAGACGCCCTACGGGCTGGCCGCCTATGTCCATGGCGAACCGGCCCATGCGCTCAAGGTCGCGGCGCGACTGCGCGCCGGGCAGGTCAACCTCAACAACGCCCCGCTCGACTGGACCGCGCCGTTCGGCGGCTACAAGCAGTCGGGCAACGGTCGTGAGTGGGGCGACCACGCGTTCGGCGAATTTCTCGAAACGAAGGCCGTGCTGGGTGCCAACGTGGCTTGAGCAAAGGCCGGGGTTTAGCCACTACATAAGTGCGTCGGGGGCTCCGATTGGGAGGCCTAGTGGTCCAATTCTTGTCACGTTCGAATTCATAACGGCTGGAGCCGGGGCGGCGCTGCGCCGGCCGGATCAATCCGCGCGACGCCGGCATCATGGGCCGCGGCCTGAGATCCTTGCACCTTCCCGCTAGATGACCTTCTCCTTCGTGAGACGCGTGAAGTCACCTTCGGACAGGAGTTCGCGCAGCAGATGGTTATCTTGTCCGACGCGCGCCGGCGCCACCGACCGAACCGACCCCGGCGTCTTCGACAGCTTCGGGAAGACATTCTGCATCGTGAGGTTCGACCAGCGCTCGTGCGGAACGTCGATCAGCGCCTCGCGAGCCTTGAAGTGAGGGTCGGCAAGCATGTCGGCGGGAGTGTAGACGCGCCCGGCCGGAATGCCGTGCTCATTCATCAGCGTTTCAACCTCGGCGATCGTTCGGGCCCGGGTCCAGCGGTTGATCAGCGCGTCCAGCTCCGCCTGGTTGCGGCCGCGCGAGACATGGTCGACGAAACGCTCGTCCGACGCGAGCTCGGGCTGGCCCATCGCGGCGCACAGCCGGGCGAACACCGTGTCCTGGTTGGCGCCGATGAGGAAATCGCCGTCACTGCAGCTGTAGACGTTCGACGGGGCGATTCCGGGCAGGATCGAGCCCGATCGCTGGCGGACATAGCCGAACTCGGTATAGTCGGGCACGAGGCTTTCCATCACCTGCAGCACCGCCTCGTAAAGCGCGGAATCGACCACCTGGCCCTCGCCGGTCTTGTCGCGATGGTGGAGCGCGGCGAGTGCGCCCATGCAGCCATAGGTCGCCGCTAGGCTGTCGCCGATCGAGACTCCCATGCGGCTCGGCGGGCGGTCGGGATCGCCGACGATATTGCGCCAGCCGCCCATCGCCTCGCCGATCCCGCCGAATCCGGCGCGGTCCGAATAGGGGCCGGTCTGGCCATAGCCCGAGACACGGACGATGATCAGGCCGGGGTTCTCGGCGTGGAGAGCCTCGGGTGCCATGCCCCATTTCTCGAGCGTTCCGGGGCGGAAATTCTCGATCAGGATGTCGGCCGTGGCGATGAGTTTTCGCGCGAGCTCCTGGCCCTCGGAAACGCGCAGGTTGATCGACACCGAGCGCTTGTTGCGCGCGACGACCTCCCACCACAGCGGATAGTCGCCGCGGCCCCAGTCGCGCATCGGGTCGCCGCCCTTGTGCCCATTCTGGCCGGGCGGCTCGATCTTGATCACGTCGGCGCCCATGTCGCCGAGCAGCTGGCCGCAGAACGGTCCGGCGATGAGCTGACCCATCTCGATCACGCGGATGCCCTTGAGCGAGCCTTGATTGTCCGGCGACAAGCTCATTCGGCGGCAACTGCATAGGACCAGACAGGGGGCCTTGGCGCGGGCAGGCCGGTCTCCGCCTGGCAGTCTCGGCGCAGGCGCTCGATCGTCCCGCCGCGGTCGAACAACTCGCCGGTTGCGGGAGAGGCAGCCATGGCGGCGCGGGTGCGCTCGGTCGCGGCCTGGTCGATCAACCCTTCGCTATCGGCGACCACGCCATAAGCGAGCGCCCCTTCTGGGCTGACCAGCCCCTGGCGGATTTCCTTCGCGACCAGCGCCGGATCGCGCTCGAGCGGGTCGCCCCAGCCGCCCCCGCCCCAGGTGATGAAGTGAAGAATGTCGCCCGCCTCGACGACCAGGCTGTCGAGCTTGTTGGCGACGACCGTTTTCGTCCCGTCGGTCTTCTCGTGGACCTTGCGCGCCCGCGCGCCGGGGCGACCGCCGTTGACCCCCCACGGGTAGGTGAACCAGCGGTCGTCGTGGATCGACACGGTGCCGGGGGCAAGGAAGCGATAGCTCATCAGGATGCCGTTGCCGCCGCGGAACTTGCCCGCCCCGCCGCTGTCGGCGAGCGCTTCGTAGCGCTCGACCCTGAGCGGGAAATACCGTTCGAGGAATTCGTTGGGGACGTTGGTGAAGCCGGGCCACAGCGAGTGGCCGTCGGGCCCGTCGCCGAACGGCTTGCCGGGGATTCCGCCGAAGCCGATCTGGAACAGCTGGAACCACTCGCTGCCCTTCCCCGGCCGATTGTCGCGGCCTGAATACATCAGGTGCGGCGAGGAGCTGAACCCGGCGGCGCAGAGGAATTCGGGGGTGCGCTGCCCGAGCAATCCGCCGAGAATGTCGAAGATACGGCCGAGCGCATGGGTCCGGCCCGAGAGCGCGGCAGGGAAGCGCGGCTTGAGCAGCGAGCCTTCGGGAATCCTGACGTCGATCAGGTCATAGAAGCCGTCGTTGAACATGATCTGCGGGTCGAAGACCATGATCATGTAAATGCCGAAGAACATCTTGAACATGTTCTCGTTCAGGTAGAAATTGATCGAGGCGTCGGACTGCGGGTCGGTCCCGGCGAAGTCGAGCACGACCTTGTCGCCGACGCGCTGCATCGTGCAGCGAATCTTGTAGGGACCGAAGCCGACCCCGTCGTCGCAGATATAATCCTCGAAGCTGACCTGCTCCTCGCCGACCGAAGAGGCGATCAGCGCCTTCATCGCGCGGTGGTTGCGGGCGAGCAGTGCCTGCGTCGCGGAGACGTACAGATCCTCGCCGAAGCGCCCGCAAATCTCGTCGATCCGCCGCGCCGCGACGCGGCACGAGGCGATCAATGCGTTCAAGTCCGCCGCGCACCAGTCGGGCTTGCGGGTCTGGTGCATCACCAGCTTGATGAGGTCCTCGTTATAGACTCCTTTGGCGTAGATCTTGACCGGCGGGATGCGCACGCCTTCCTCGAAGATCGCGCGGGCGTCGATCGGCATCGACCCGGCGACCTTGCCGCCGATGTCGCTCTGGTGGCCGAACATCGCGGTCCACGCGACCATCCGCCCGCCGCGGAACACGGGCAGCAACACGAGCCAGTCGTTCGAGTGACTGATCGCGCCCTCGCAGCTGTAGGGATCGGACAGGAAGATCATGTCCCCGTCCTCGATCGTCCCGTCGAAGCCCTTGAGGAAGCCGTCGATGAAGCTGCCGAACTGGCCGACGATCATCTTGCCGGCGGGGTCGGCGATCAGCGGGAAGGCGTCGCCCTGCTCGCGGATGCCGGGCGACATGGCGGTTCGGACGAGCGTCGCATCCATCTCGATCCGCGCATTGCGCATCGCATTCTCGATGATGTCGAGGGTCACCGGATCGACTGGGACCGAGGCAAATGGGGTTGCGTTGGCCTGGATGATTTGCGCGGGCATCAGCGGGCCTCCGGAGTAATCATGATGTTGGCGAAACTGTCGACTTCGGCGATGTGGCCATTGAGGACGAGCGTGGTTGAATCCATCTCGACGATGATCGCGGGTCCCGAGATGCGGTTACCGGACTTGAGCTTGGCGCGGTCGTAGATCACCGCGTCGCGGGTCGCGCCGTCCATCCACACCTGCTGGTCGCGAAGCCTGGCGCCCGACGGGTCGGCGGTGCCCGCATCGATCTTCTCGGCGCCGACATTGGCGGCCTTGCCGAGCGCAACGACGCGGATGTTGACGAGTTCCTGCGGCACCCCGAGGTTGAAGGTGAACAGCCGTTTGTGCTCGGTGTCGAAGCGCTGGGTGAGATCGGCGATCGTCCCGCTGCGTTCGACCGTGAGCGGCACTTCGAACGCCTGCCCGGCATAGCGCACGTCGATTTCGAAGCGCAGCTCCTGGTCGGCTTCGGGCACGCCCTCGGCGGCGAGTTCTGCCGTGACCTGCGCCGCGACCTCGTCGATCACGCCGCGCACTTCCTCGTCGGTCGTCTGCGTCACCAGCTTGTTGAAGCTGCGCTGGGCATCGACCCTCAATCGCGTCGTGGCGTCGCCATAGGCGCACAGCACGCCGGGGGAGGGGGGGATGATCACCGGCCAGCTGCCCATCAGCAGACCCATCGCATTGCCGTGGAGCGGGCCGGCGCCGCCGAACGCCATCAACGCGAAATCGCGCGGGTCATAGCCTTGCTGGACCGAGACCAGGCGGAGCGCCCCGTACATGGTCTCGTTGACGATCGAGACGATCCCCGCGGCGGCCTCCATCAGTGAGATGCCGAGCGCGTCGGCGATCGTCTGCACGGCGCGGGTCGAGGCGTCGCGGTCGAGCTTGAAGCTTCCGCCGAGGAGATTCTCGGGGAGGTAGCCGAGCACGACATTGGCGTCGGTGACGGTCGGTTGCTCGCCGCCCTTGGCGTAGGCGGCGGGACCGGGGGCGGCGCCGGCCGATTGCGGGCCGACGCGCAGGGCGCGCGTCAGTTCGGGAACATAGGCGATCGAGCCGCCGCCCGCGCCGACGGTGCGCACATCGATCGAGGGCGCTCTGACGGTGACATGGCCGACGCGCGTCTCGCGCCGCGTCTGGGCGACGCCGTTCTCGATCAGCGCGACGTCGGTGGAAGTGCCGCCCATGTCGAAGGTGAGGAGGTTCTTGAAGCCCGCCCTGCGCGCGATCCACAGCGCACCGGCGACGCCGCCCGCCGGCCCGGACATCAGCAGGTTGACGGGGCTGCCCATCGCCGATTCCGCCGAAGAAAGGCCGCCATCGGAACGCAGGATGTGGAGCTTCACGCCCTCCATCTTGCGCAACAATTCGGTTTCGAGATTGCGGATGTATTTCGAGACGACCGGACGGATGTAGGAATTGACCACCGTCGTCTCGGTGCGCTCGTATTCGTACATTTCCGGGATGACGCTCGAGGAGATCGACACCGGAATGTTCGGCATCACTTCGGCCGCGATCTCGGCGATGCGGCGCTCGTGCTTGCCGTCG
>JALYIX010000249.1 GCA_030775565.1 Pseudomonadota bacterium
ATCGTCACCCCGTCGAGCAGGTCGAGATATTCGACCTGGCCCTGCAGTTCGGTGATGATCGGAAGGGTGTAGGGGTCCCACTCGGCCAATTTCTCGTTCCGCTTGGCGGGCTTGCCCTCATCCGAGAGCAACCTGGCACCGTATGGAACCCGGAAGCGTGCCCGCTCGCGGCCTTTGTCGTCCTGCAGCACGATCTCGCAATTACGCGACATCACGATCGGATAACCTTGGCTGTTCTGCACCACGGCGCGGTTCTTGATCGTCACCACGCCGTCATGGCTGGCTTCGACGTTGCTCACCTCGGCGCCGCGCTGGGCTGCGCCGCCGATGTGGAAGGTGCGCATCGTCAACTGCGTGCCGGGCTCGCCAATGGATTGCGCGGCGATCACGCCGACGGCCTCGCCGATGTTGACCGGCGTGCCGCGGGCGAGGTCGCGCCCGTAGCAGGCCGCACAGACGCCGACGCGGCTGTCGCAGGTCAGCACGGAGCGGATCTTGACCGACTCCACAGCGGCCTTTTCGATTGCCTCGGCTTCCGGTTCCTCGATGAGCGTATTGGCCGGAACCAGCACTGCACCGCTCACCGGGTCGAGCACGTCCTCAGCCGTGGTGCGGCCAAGTGTCCGCTCCTCCAGTCCAGCGACGACCTCACCGCCATCCATGACGGCCTTGACCGTCAGACCTCGTTCGGTGCCGCAATCGGGCTCCACGATAATGCAATCCTGCGCTACGTCGACGAGACGACGCGTGAGATAGCCCGAGTTCGCCGTCTTCAACGCCGTATCCGCGAGGCCCTTACGGGCGCCGTGGGTGGAGTTGAAGTATTCGAGGACGGAGAGGCCCTCCTTGAAGTTCGCGATGATAGGCTGCTCGATGATCTCGCCCGACGGCTTGGCCATCAGGCCGCGCATGCCGGCAAGCTGACGCATCTGGGCCGGAGACCCACGCGCGCCGGAGTGCGACATCATCCAGACCGAGTTGGTCGGCGTGCCGATCTCCTGCTTGCTGATCTCCTTCATCATCGCGCCGGCTACTTCGTCCGTGCAACGCGACCAGGCGTCGACGACCTTGTTGTAACGCTCGCCGGCGGTGATCAGACCGTCCTGATATTGCTGCTCGAATTCCTTGACCTCGCCCTGCGTCTTCAGGATCAGCTCCGGCTTGCTGTCCGGGATGATCAAGTCGTCCTTACCGAACGACAGCCCGGCCTTGGCGGCCTGGCCGAAACCGAGGCCCATGAGCCGGTCGGCGAAAATCACGCATTCCTTCTGGCCGCAGTGGCGATACACGGCGTCGATCACGTCGGACACATTCTTCTTGGTCAGTGTCCGGTTGATCAAGCTGAACGGCACGTTGACGTTCTTTGGCAGAATCTGCGCGATGAGCATCCGGCCCGGCGTGGTGACGACCTTCTGGCGAACCAACTTGCCGTCGGCGTCGACACTCTCCCAACGCGCGATGATCTTCTGGTGCAACTGGATCGCCTTCGCGTTCAGCGCGTAATCGATCTCACCCACCGACGAGAACGTGGTCGGACCAGGGCGGACCATCTTGTCGCCGTCGTAGATCGCCGTATCCGGGTGTTCCCGGAACTCGGGCGTCTCGATGCTCAGATAGTAAAGGCCGAGCACGATGTCCTGGCTCGGCACGATGATCGGCTTACCGTTGGCAGGGCTGAGGATGTTGTTGGTCGACATCATCAGCACGCGCGCTTCGAGCTGGGCTTCCAGGCTGAGCGGCACGTGCACCGCCATCTGGTCACCGTCGAAGTCCGCGTTGAACGCGGTGCAAACGAGCGGGTGGAGTTGGATCGCCTTGCCTTCGATGAGCACGGGCTCGAACGCTTGGATGCCCAGGCGGTGCAAGGTCGGTGCCCGGTTGAGCATGACGGGATGCTCGCGGATCACCTCTTCGAGGATGTCCCACACCTCCGGACGCTCCTTCTCCACCATCCGCTTGGCGGCCTTGATGGTGGTGGCGTGGCCGTATTTCTCGAGCTTGGAGTAGATGAACGGCTTGCACAGCTCGAGCGCCATCTTCTTCGGCAAGCCGCACTGGTGCAGCTTCAGCTCGGGACCGACGACGATGACCGAACGGCCCGAGTAGTCGACGCGCTTGCCCAAAAGGTTTTGGCGGAAGCGGCCCTGCTTGCCCTTGAGCATGTCGGACAGCGACTTCAGCGGACGCTTGTTGGCGCCGGTGATGGCGCGGCCGCGGCGACCGTTGTCGAACAGCGCGTCCACGCTCTCCTGGAGCATGCGCTTCTCGTTACGCACGATGATGTCGGGCGCGCGCAACTCGATCAGACGCTTCAGACGGTTGTTCCGGTTGATGACCCGGCGATAGAGGTCGTTCAGGTCGGATGTCGCGAACCGGCCGCCGTCCAATGGGACCAATGGGCGCAGCTCGGGCGGAATGACGGGGACGACCTCGAGGATCATCCACTCCGGCTTGGCGCCGCTCTCGCCGAACGCCTCGATCAGCTTCAAGCGCTTGACCAGCTTCTTGCGCTTAGCTTCGCTGTTGGTGTCCTTCAGTTCGGCGCGCAACCGAACCTTGTCCGCATCGATGTCGATGTTGTTCAGGATCTTTTTGATCGCTTCGGCGCCGATGCCGACCTCGAAATCCTCGCCAAACTCATCCTGCTTCGCGAGCAGGCCGTCTTCGGTCAGAAGCTGAAACTGTTTAAGGTCGGTGTTGCCCGGCTCGAGGACCACGTAGCTCTCGAAGTAGAGAATCTTCTCCAGCTCCTTGAGCGTCAGATCGACCATCAGACCGATGCGGCTCGGGAGCGACTTCAGGAACCAGATGTGGGCGACCGGGCTGGCGAGCTCGATATGGCCCATCCGCTCACGTCGCACCTTGGCGAGCGTGACTTCGACGCCGCACTTCTCGCAAATGATGCCGCGGAACTTCATCCGCTTGTACTTGCCGCACAAGCACTCGTAATCCTTGATCGGCCCGAAGATGCGGGCGCAGAACAACCCGTCCCGCTCCGGCTTGAACGTCCGGTAGTTGATCGTCTCGGGCTTCTTGATCTCACCATAGGACCAGGAGCGGATCTGCTCCGGGCTGGCCATCTGGATGCGGATTTCGTCGAAGGTCGCGGCCGCACCGGCCTGACCGAGAATTTTCATCAGTTCATTCATGCGTCACCCCTTTGGGGCACCCGAAGGTGCCCCGGCGGTTAAACTGGTCAGATCGCGCGGGTGGAAAGGTCGACGTTCAGGCCGAGCGACTTGAGCTCCTTGACCAGAACGTTGAAGCTTTCCGGAATACCGGCTTCGAAATTGTCCTGCTCGCGGACGATCGCCTCGTAGACCTTGGTGCGGCCCGACACGTCGTCGGACTTCACCGTCAGCATCTCCTGCAGCGTGTAGGCGGCGCCGTACGCTTCTAGCGCCCAGACCTCCATCTCGCCGAAGCGCTGACCACCGAACTGCGCCTTACCACCCAGCGGCTGTTGAGTGACGAGCGAGTATGGCCCGATCGACCGCGCATGGATCTTGTCGTCCACCAAGTGATGCAGCTTGAGCATATAGATGTAGCCGACGGTGACCTTACGCTCGAAGACCTCGCCGCTGCGCCCGTCGGTCAGGAACACCTGGCC
>JALYIX010000250.1 GCA_030775565.1 Pseudomonadota bacterium
GGCGCCGGTCGTGCATGCTCGTCAAACCCGCGAAGGCGGGGGCCCAGCTGGCGCCGTTGGCTCGCGAGGCAAGGCCAGCAGCGGGGTCCCGGCTTTCGCGGGGCTCACCGCTGCGGTCGCTGGTCCACATCACTGGCGCGGCGCTCTGCTCGCGCCCGGCGCTGCGATGGCCTTCGGCATCGAGCGCGGCGCGCAGCCCGCCGATGATCAGTCCGCGCACCGCTGCGGGATCGCGGAAACGGACTTCGGTCTTGGCGGGGTGGACGTTGATGTCGACCTCGCTGCCCGGCAGCTCGACGAACAGCGCGGCGACCGGATGGCGGTCACGGGCGAGGAGGTCGCGGTAGGCGGCGCGGAGCGCTCCGACGAGCAGCCGGTCCTTCACCGGACGCGAGTTGACGAACAGATACTGCTGGTCGGCCATGCCGCGATTGAAGGTCGGCAAGGAGACGACGCCCGTCAGCCTGAGCGTGTCACGAACATAGTCGATCCCGATGCCGTGGCGCTCGAGCGCCGGGTCGAGCAGCGCTGCGACCCGCGCTGTTGGCTCGCTCTGCTGGACGTTGAGCGACCGGCGCCCGTCATGTTCGAGCGAAAAGGCGACGTCGGGCCGGGCCAGCGCGAGCCGCTTCACCGCGTCGAGGCAGGCGGCATATTCGGCGCGCGGCGAGCGCAGGAACTTGCGCCGCGCGGGGACCTTGTCGAACAGGCCCTCGACGCGGACGCGCGTGCCTGGCGGAAGCGCCGCCGGCCCCTCCCCGCTGCGCACGCCATGATCGACCGTGATGCGCCATCCCTCGAGGCCCCTCACCCGGCTCTCCAGCGTCAGCCGCGCCACGCTGGCGATCGACGGCAGCGCCTCGCCGCGAAAACCGAAGCTCGCGACATCCTCGATATGCTCGTCGGGCAGCTTCGAGGTCGCGTGCCGCTCGAGCGCGAGCGCCATATCGGATGCGATCATCCCCGACCCGTCGTCGGTCACTTCAACCAGGTCGAGCCCGCCCGCCGCGAGCCTTACCGTCACCGCACGCGCGCCGGCGTCGAGCGAATTTTCCACCAGTTCCTTCAACGCGCTCGCCGGGCGCTCGACGACCTCGCCCGCAGCGATGCGATCGATCAGTCCGGAGGGAAGCCTTCTTATTGACATGTCCCTTCCATCTAGCCCAATCGGGAGCCCCACGCGAAGCGCTGATTTCTCACCGGATTCACCTCTTCTTAACCATATCAGACCCACCCTGCGGCTAACGGCTTTTGCGCCGCCGCCCCGAATGCGAAAGTGACCCGAGTATGTTCTGGACGCGCTGGTTCAAATGGATGTCTCACGACATGGCCATCGACCTCGGCACCGCCAATACTCTGGTCTATGTTCGCGGCCGCGGCATCGTCCTCAACGAACCGTCGGTGGTCGCGATCGAGACGATCAACGGGGTCAAGCGGGTGAAAGCGGTCGGCGACGACGCCAAGCTGATGATGGGCAAGACCCCCGATCAGATCGAGGCGATCCGCCCGCTGCGCGACGGGGTCATCGCCGACATTGACGTCGCCGAGCAGATGATCAAGCATTTCATCCACAAGGTCCATGGCGGCAAGATGCGCGCCTGGCGCTTCCCCGAGATCGTCATCTGCGTGCCGTCGGGCTCGACCAGCGTCGAGCGCCGCGCGATCCGCGATGCGGCTTCGAACGCCGGCGCGAGCCAGGTCTATCTGATCGAGGAGCCGATGGCCGCGGCGATCGGCGCCGACATGCCGGTGACCGAACCGATCGGCTCGATGGTGGTCGATATCGGCGGCGGGACGACCGAGGTCGCGGTGCTGTCGCTCCGCGGGCTTGCCTACACCACCTCGGTGCGCGTCGGCGGGGACAAGATGGACGAGGCGATCTCCTCCTACGTCCGCCGCAACCATAACCTCCTCATCGGCGAAGCCACGGCAGAGCGGATCAAGAAGGAAGTCGGCATCGCCAAGCCGCCGGTCGACGGCATCGGCAAGACCGTCCACATCAAGGGCCGCGACCTCGTCAATGGCGTGCCCAAGGAAATCTCGATCAACCAGGGCCAGATCGCCGAGGCCCTCAGCGAGCCGGTCGGGACGATCGTCGAAGGGGTGCGCATCGCGCTCGAAAACACCGCGCCCGAACTTGCCGCCGATATCTGCGACCAGGGCATCGTCCTCACCGGTGGCGGCGCGCTGCTCCAGGGATTGGATGAAGTGCTTCGCGACGAGACCGGCTTGCCCGTCACCGTCGCCGAGGATCCGCTGACCTGCGTCGCACTGGGCACCGGCCGCGCGCTCGAGGAAGCGCAGTTCCGCGGCGTCCTCCAGACGGCTTAGCGACAAATGGCGGTGGCGCCGCCAGCAGGCTCGCGTGCCGGTTGGTCGCGGAAAGCCCAATACGGGTTGTTCTTCGGCTTGATCGCGACGATAGGCGGCGTGCTCGTCGGGCTGATCCTGCTTGGCGTGTCGCTCGTCGCGCCGCAGAGCTACGCGACGCTCCGCGGCGCCGCGCTCGACCTGACATCCCCGGTGACGGGGTCGCTTCGCGCAGTGACCACGACGATCAGCGGGCTCGGCAGCGGGGCGACCGATTATTGGGACGCCGCTCGCCAGAACGGCGAGCTCAAGCGCACCAACCAGATGCTCGTCCAGCGGATCATCCAGGCGCGCGCGGTGCAGCTCGAAAATGCCCAGCTCAAGGGGGCCCTCCAGCTGCGCGAGCATAGCCGCGAGCCGGTCGCCAGCGGGCGGATCGTCGGATCGAGCTATGAAAGTCCGCGTCGCTTCGCCGTGCTTTCGGTCGGGACGGGCGACGGAGTCGCGATCGGCATGCCCGTGCGTTCGGCCGCCGGGCTGATCGGGCGAGTCGTCGAGACGGGCCGCTTCGCCAGCCGCATCCTGCTGATCAGCGACCGCGCCAACATCGTCCCGGCAAGAATGCTGCGCGGCGGGCTGCCTGTGCTGGCGACGGGGCGCGGCGACGGGACGCTCGACGTCCGCCCGCTCGAGGTCGGGCGCAACCCGTTCAAGCCCGGTGACCTGCTCGTTACCTCGGGCACCGGCGGGCTTTACCCGCCCCTGGTTCCCGTTGCGCGGATCGTGCGGCTCGACGACGATGGTGCGGTCGCCATCCCGCTCGCCGACCCGTCGGACGCCAGCTTCGCGCTCGTCGAGCGGCCGTTCGAGCCGCT
>JALYIX010000251.1 GCA_030775565.1 Pseudomonadota bacterium
GTTCGGCCTGGGGCAGGTCGGGCGCGGCGCCGATCAGCGCCTGCAACTCGTCGACCGAGACGATTGGCGAGCCCTTGGCGGTATAGAGCTCGGCGCGCGCCACGGGCTTCAGCGGCCCCTCGGGCAGGGCGGCGATCGCAGCCGCCGCGCCGGCGAAATTGCCGCTCCGAATAGCCCTGAAGGTCCCCGCCCAATCGGTTGGAATAACCAGCGGAACTGGCTGCGGCGGTGGAGCGGGGTAAGGCGGGGTAGGGCGCGGGGGCCCGAGACCGGGGACCAGCGATCCCGCCGGCGGGCCCATCCGCGAGGATTCGCTCTTCACGATTGGCGGCTCGGGCCGCGGCGCCGGGGCCGGCAATCGCGTCGCGGGCTCGACCATCGGACGGGAGCTGGGCTGGGCAATCGTCGGGGCGCTTTCGAGCGGCGCCAGCGGATCGCGCTGAAGTGCTGCCAGCAACGCAAACAGGCTCAGCATCATTCTTCTTCCATCAGCAACAGCAGGTCGCGCCATGCCAGCGCCTTGTCGGCCGGCCGCTGCAGCAGCCAGCGCGGGTGGAAGGTCGCCACGGTCCGCACCCCCTCGATCCGGTGCGCCCGCCCGCGGACCTTGAGGCAGAGATCGCCAAGCAGCGCCCGCGCCGGACCGTCGCCGAACAGCAGCAGCCGCTCGGGCTTGACCAGCGCGATGTGCCGTCGCGCGATGTCGGCGCAGCGCGCAAGCTCGGCGTCTCCGAGTTTCGTGCCCGGCGTGTGGAAACAAGCGAGTGACGCGCTGTAGGCCTCGTCGGGGGTAAGTTTTATCGCTGCCAGCATCCGTGTCGCAAGCAGCCACGCCTCGCCGCCGATCGGCTTGCCCTCGGCCGCATCCTCGCGCGCCGGCGCATCGCTGAGCAACATGATACGCGCCCCGGGAAGCCCGTGCGGCAGGATCCGCCGCGCGCCCGCCCGTTCGAGCGGCAGGCCGGTACTGGTTTCGAGCCACGCCCGAAAAGCGTCATAATCGGCGGGAAGCTGGGCTGGGCTCGGCGCGGCGATCTCCGCCACGACCCCGGCCGAGCGGCTCGCCGGCGCCTTCAGCCACTGGCGCGGCTGCTCCGAAATCGCGGTGTCGACTCCGGCGTCGAGCCACCACTGCAGCAGCCGCCCCGCCTCCGCCCGCGTATATTCGTCTGCACTCCCGCCCATAAACCCCTTGTCTCGCCCATTGACGGTGGGGTCAAGGAATTGGCAGGGCAGTGGCAGCACAAGGCGACGGAGCGATAAAACGGTGAGCGAACGCGAATCGATGGAATATGACGTCGTCATCGTCGGCGGCGGCCCGGCGGGGCTGGCGTCGGCGATCCGTCTCAAGCAGCTCGCCGCCGAGGCCGGCAAGGAGGTCTCGGTCTGCATCCTTGAAAAAGGCAGCGAGATCGGCGCGCATATCCTCTCCGGCGCGGTGGTCGATCCGATCGCGCTCGACGAGCTCATCCCCGACTGGAAGGACAAGGGCTCGCCCCTGACCGTGCCCGTGACGCAGAACCTCCACTGGGTGCTGACGAAGAAGGGCAAGTACAACCTGCCTCATCTGATGATGCCGGGCTTCCTCGACAACAAGGGCACCTACACGGTCAGCCTCGGCAACCTCTGCCGCTGGCTCGCCGGGCAAGCCGAGGAACTGGGGGTCGAGATCTTCCCCGGCTTCGCCGCGGCGGAAATATTGTTCAACGACGATGGCTCCGTGAAGGGAGTGGCAACGGGCGACATGGGGATCGCGCGCGACGGCACGCGCAAGCCCGACTGGCAGCCAGGGATGGAAATTCACGCCCGCTACACCTTCATAGCCGAAGGCGCGCGCGGTCACCTAACCAAGGAACTGACCCGCATGTTCGATCTCCGCAAGGAGAGCGGGCCGCAAGTTTATGGTATTGGAATCAAGGAGCTGTGGGACGTTCCTGCCGAACAGCATCAGCTCGGACGGGTGATCCACACCCAGGGCTGGCCACTCGACGACGCATGGGGCGGGGGGTTTCTCTATCACCAGGAGAATAACCAGGTCGCGCTCGGGTTCGTCGTCGCGCTCGACTACCAGAACCCGACGCTGTCGCCGTTCGAGGAATTCCAGCAGTGGAAGACCCATCCCGCAATCGCCGCCGAGATAGCTGGCGGCAAGCGCGTCTCGTACGGCGCCCGGGCGATCAACGAGGGCGGGTGGCAGTCGGTGCCGACCTTGGCCTTCCCCGGCGGCGTGCTGGTCGGTTGTTCGGCGGGCTTCGTCAACGTGCCCCGCATCAAGGGCAGCCACACCGCGATGAAGTCGGGCATGCTCGCCGCCGAGGCCGCGTTCGCCGCCATTACCGCCGATCGCCGCCATGACACGCTCGTCGATTATGAACCCGCCGTCCGTTCGAGCTGGATCGCCAGGGAACTGAAGGTTGTCCGCAACGCCCAGCCCGCAGTGACCAAGTTCGGCGCCCTCTGGGGAACACTCTATGCCGGAGCCGACCTCTGGCTCAATCACCTCAAGATCGGCGTGCCGTGGACATTCAAGCATCATGCCGACCACAAGGCGCTGCGCCGCACCGATCAGGTCCATCGCAAGACCTATCCCAAGCCCGACGGCAAGCTGACCTTCGACCGCCTTTCCTCGGTGTTCCTGTCGAATACCAATCATGAGGAGGACCAGCCGATCCACCTCACGCTGAAGGACGCCGAGGTGCCAATCACCGTCAACCTCGCGCTGTACGACAGTCCCGAGAGCCGATATTGCCCGGCGGGCGTTTACGAGATCGTGGACCAGGAAAAAGGCGATCCGAAGCTCCAGATCAATGCCCAGAACTGCGTCCACTGCAAGACGTGCGACATCAAGGACCCGACTCAGAACATCAACTGGGTGGTGCCAGAAGGCGGCGGAGGCCCGAATTACCCGAACATGTAGCCTTGTTCTCGCGCTTGCGCTCCTTGGGAGCAGCACTGCTGCGCTGGCCACGCCCGCCGTTGCGCCGGCCCGCGACGACCTGCTGCGCAGCTATGTCCAGGCGCGGGCTGCAGAAGCGGTCGGCGACGAGGCCCGCGCGGCGCAGCTGTTTGCCGGGCTTGCCAGTGCCGACCCGGCCGATCCGACAATCGCCCAG
>JALYIX010000252.1 GCA_030775565.1 Pseudomonadota bacterium
ACGTACGCCGGCATTTCGACCCGCTCGCGCGCCGGCTCGGCCGCGAGGTCCTCCATCCGCCGCCAGCCGTCGCGGCCCAATCGCTCCAACGGGCGGAAGCTGGCCTTGTAGGCCATGCGCTGCGATCCCTGGACCCAGTAGCCCAGATAAACGAACGGAAGGTTCGCCCGCGAGGCGCGGATGATGTGGTCGAGGATGATGAAGGTGCCGAGCCCCTTCCGCGCGCCGGGGCCGACGTCGTAAAAGCTGTAGATCATCGACAATCCGTCCGACTGCTGGTCCGACAGGCACGCCCCGACCAGCTTGCCCGGCCGCCCGTCGACCGACGGCTCGCGATATTCGACGATGTAGGTCCTGACCGGGGTCTGCTCGACCATGTCGGCGAAGTCGCTTTCGTCCATTTCGGCCATGCCCCCGCCGGGGTGGCGCGCGGCCAGATAGCGGCCGAGCAGCTCATATTGCTCCTCGGTGGTCCACGGCTTGCAGGCGGTGACCTCGAGGTCGGTATTGCGGCGGAGGATTTTGCGCTGGGTCGCGCTGGCGAGGAACTCGCTGGCGCAGACCCTGACCGAGACGCAGGCGGTGCAGTCGATGCAGCTCGGGCGATAAGCGACCGACTGGCTGCGGCGGAACCCGATCCGGCCCAATGCCTCGTTGAGCTCGCCCGAATGACGCCCGTTAAGCTCGGTGAACACCTTCCGTTCGACTTTGCCCGGAATGTACGGACAGGGCGACGGATTGGTCACGAAGAATTTCGGGAATCGAAAAGGGGCGCTCAACCGTTCGTGCCTCGCAAAAGGGTTACCAAAACCTTTATGCTACTCGCCAAGGCGTTTTGAAAGAGTTGGTCGCGCCGAAAGAGGGTTAATACGGTGCCTGTCCCGAAAGGGGGCGGCCGCGAGCGCATCCCGGCGCTAATCGAACGAGATGCGATCGACCGTGAATTGCGCCGCCTCGAGCGTCGTGATGAGCCGGGCGATGCCCGATTCGTCGCGCGCTTCGCACTGCACTTCGATCATCGTGTCCTTGGCGGGCAAGTGGGTGAAGATGCGGTGGTGGTGGACTTCGAGGATGTTGACGCTGCACTCGTGGAAGATGGCGGTTGCGGCGGCGAGCGCGCCGGGGCGGTCCTGGAGGGCAATGCGGAGGCGGGCGATGCGGCCCGAACGGACGAGCTCGCGGACGAGGACGTTGGCGAGCAAATGCGTGTCGATATTGCCGCCGCACAGCACCGTGCCGACCTTGCGGCCCTGGTAGCGTTGGGGCTCGGCGAGGATTGCGGCGAGGCCGGCCGCCCCGGCGCCCTCGACGACCGTCTTCTCGATCGCGACGAGCAGCGCGACGGCATGCTCGATGTCCTTTTCCGCGACGAGGCGGATGTCGTCGACCAGCGCGGCAATGATCGCCTTGGTCAGCTGGCCGGGTTCCTTGACTGCAATGCCCTCGGCCAGCGTGTCGCCGCCGATCGGACGCGCGACGCCGTCGATGGCATTCTTGGTCGACGGATAAAGCTCGGCCTCGACCCCGATCACCTCGATTCCCGGCTTGATCGCCTTGGCCGCGGTGGCGATCCCCGAGATCAGCCCGCCGCCTCCGATCGGGATGACGAGCAGGTCGAGATCGGGCGCATCCTCGAGCAGTTCGAGCGCGATCGTCCCCTGCCCGGCGATCACCGCCGGGTCGTCGAACGGGTGGACGAAGACGAGGCCTTCCTCCTCGGCGAGCGCATAGGCCTTGGCCTGCGCATCGTCGAACATGTCGCCTTCGAGCAGTACTCGGGCGCCATGGCCCTCGGTCTGGGTGACCTTCATCGTCGGCGTCGCGGTCGGCATGACGATCGTCACCGGGATGCCGAGCCGCCGGCCATGATAGGCGACGGCCTGCGCATGATTGCCGGCCGAGGCCGCGATCACCCCGCGAGCACGCTCATCTGGCGTCAGCTGGAGCAATTTGTTGAGCGCGCCGCGCTCCTTGTAGGCGGCGGTGAACTGGAGATTCTCGAACTTGAGCCAGATTTCGGCGCCGGTCAGCGCGGACAGGGTGCGGCTGTGAAGCGTGGGGGTGCGGATCACCGCGCCTTCGATCCTCGCCGCCGCGGCGCGGATGTCGGCCAGCGTCGGGGCGGTGCGCAGGGGGTGCGTCATCTCGTTCATGAGCGCGCGGCCTAGTCCTTCCCCGGGGCCGAAACAATGCTTAGACGCCGGGTCATGACCAAGCGCATCCTGTGGCTCGCCCTGCTCGCCGCCGCCCTCCCCGCCCCGCTGCTCGCCGACACGCTGATCGACAATGTCAAAGGCCTTCAGGTCGACCGCGCCGGGCAGTTGCAGCATTTCAGCGGACTGCTGATCGGCAATGACGGCAAGGTGGCGCGGCTGCTTGGCCCCGGCGAGGCGCGACCGCGGCAGGTCGACTTTCGCGTCGACGGACGCGGCCGGGCACTACTGCCGGGGCTGATCGACGCGCATGGCCATGTCGGCGATCTCGGGCTCGGAACGCTCCAGCTCGACCTCACCGGCACGCGCTCGATCGCCGAATTGCAGCAGCGGCTGGCGGCGTTCGCGGCGAGCCACAATGCGCCGCGATGGATCATCGGGCGCGGCTGGAACCAGGAGCTGTGGGCCGAAAAACGCTTCCCGACGACCGCCGACCTCGACGCGGTCGTCGCCGACCGGCCGGTGTGGCTCGAACGGGTCGACGAGCATGCCGCGGTCGGCAATTCGGCGGCCTTGCGCGAAGCGGGGATCACGGCGGCAGCAAAGGCGCCGCCGGGCGGGCGGATCGAGCATGGGCTGTTCGTCGATTCCGCGCGCGACCTGGTCGAGCGCAAGATTCCGCCGCCGCTCCCCGCCCAGCGCGACCAGGGGCTGGCCAATGCGCAGGCGATGATGCTCGGCTTCGGGCTGACGACGGTGACCGACATGCGCACCGATCAGGCGTCATGGAATGCCATGCGGCGGGTCGCGGACGCCGGAAGGCTGCAGCTGAGGATCATCAGCTATGCCGCCGATATCGACCAGCTGCTGTCGATCGCGGGAGCGAAGCCGACGCCGTGGCTGTACGGCGACCGGCTGCGGATGGTCGGGCTCAAGATTTATGCCGACGGCGCGCTGGGATCGCGCGGGGCGTGGCTGAAGGCGCCTTATGCCGACAAGCCCGACACAAGCGGGGTGGGCTTCGTCGACGACGCCAAGCTGCGCAATCTCGCCAGCCGCGCGGCGATGGACCATTTCCAGGTCGCCGTTCACGCCATCGGCGATGCCGCCAACGCGCAGGTCATCGCGGCCTACGAAGAGCTCGGCGCGACCTATGGCACCGACCGGCGGTGGCGGATCGAACATGCCCAGATCCTCGATCCGGCGGATATCGGGCGGCTGGCCAAGGCGGGGATCATCGCCTCGATGCAGCCGACCCACCAGACCAGCGACCGGACGATGGCCGAGGCGCGATTGGGGCCATCGCGGCTGGCCGGCGCCTACGCGTGGCACAGCATTGCCGCGAGCGGTGCGCACCTCGCCTTCGGGTCGGACTTCCCGGTCGAATCGCCCAATCCCTTTCCCGGGATCGCGGCGGCGGTCAGCCGGCAGGATCCGTCGGGCAATCCGCCGGGCGGATGGCGCCCCGAAGAGCGGGTGACGCTGGCACAGGCGCTCGCCGGGTTCACCCGCGAGGCGGCCTATGCCGGGCTGGCGGAGGATCGGCTGGGGTCGCTCGATCCGGGGCATTGGGCCGACTTCATCCTCGTCGACCGGGATATCGCGGCGGTCGGGCCGACCGATATTGCCGCGACGCGCGTGCTCGAGACGTGGATGGCGGGACGCAAGGTGTGGGAGCGGGCGGCTAGCGCTTCCGCTCCGCCCGCTCGATGAGCAGGCCCGGGGTCAAGACTTGCGGAAGCTCTTCCGCGGGCTTGCCCGGTTCGTACCACAGGTAGAGCGGGACCCCGGCGCGGGCGCGCTGGTCGAGGAAGCGGGTGATCGCCGGGTCGCCGTTGGTCCAGTCGGCACTGAACACGCGCACCCCGGCCTTGGCGAAGGCGGCGCGGACATCGGCGCGGTCGATCGCTGCGGCTTCGTTGACCTTGCACGTCAGGCACCAGTCGGCGGTGAAGTAGACGAATACCGGCGCGCGGGCTGCCGCACTGGCGACCGCGGCCTCGCTCCACGCCGCCGATCCCTCGGCCGGGCGCGAGCCGCCGAGCGGCTGATGAGGGACGAGGAAGACTCCAGCGAGCGCGATGGCTGCCGCTCCGCCAAGGGCAAGCAGCCCGAGCCCCTCGCGCCGGCCGAACACGGCGAGGAGCAGGGTCAGCAGCGCTGCGGCGACGAGACCGACGACAAGCCCCTGCCCGCCTGACTGGCGCCACAATAGCCACAGGCAGCCGACCGCGGTTGCCGCCATCGGGATGGCAAGGAAGCGCTGAAGGCGGACCATCCACGCGCCGGGCTTGGGCAGGCGCGTGCGCAGCGCGGGGACGAAGGCGACCGCGACGAACGGCAGCGCGAGACCGAGACCGAGCGTTGCGAACACCGCAATCGAGGCCAGGGCGGGGAGCAGCAGCGCGGTGCCGAGCGCGGCCCCGAGGAACGGGCCGGCGCAAGGCGTGGCGACGAAGGCGGCGAGCGCGCCGGTGGCGATGCTGCTCGTCGGGTTGGTCTCGCCGCCAAGGACGGGGAGGCGGAACAGGCCGACGAGGTTGAGCGAGATCGCCGCCGCGAGCAGCATCAGGAGCAGGATCGTGCGCGGGTCCTGCAACTGGAACGCCCAGCCCGCCGCGCTGCCCCCGGCGCGAATCGCAAGCAGCGCGGCGCCGAGCGCGCCGGTGCCGAGGATCGCGCCTGCGGCATAGC
>JALYIX010000253.1 GCA_030775565.1 Pseudomonadota bacterium
CCGCGATCCTCGCCGACTTCCGCGCCGCCGGCGACCCGCGGCGGATGGACCGGGTGATCCACGGTCTCGTCCTGCTCGCCATCGGCGACAGCCTCGTCGGCCCCGAGATCGCCGCTGCGACCGGCGACCAGCCGGGCGACGTGCGCGACATCGCCGTGGCCCAGATCGCGGCGTTGATCGGCTAAGGCGCACGATCGGCAAAGGGTTACGATTTGGGGCGCCTTGGACTAAGGCCCGCCGATGCATTTCCTCGACCAAGCCAAGATTTTCGTCCGTTCGGGCTCCGGTGGCCCCGGCGCAGTCAGTTTCCGGCGGGAGAAGTTCGCCGAGTTCGGTGGGCCCAACGGCGGCCATGGCGGCAAGGGCGGCGACATCATCTTCGAAGCCGTCGCCGGGCTCAACACGCTGATCGACTTCCGCTACACCCAGCATTTCCGCGCGCCCCGGGGCAAGGGCGGCGCAGGCCAGAACCGGACCGGCGCGGGCGGCGACGACCTCGTCATCAAGGTCCCCGTCGGGACGCAGGTCCTCGCCGACGACGAGGAACGCTCGGTGCTGATCGACCTGACCGAGGTCGGCCAGCGCGTCACCCTGCTGCGCGGCGGCGACGGCGGGCGCGGCAATGCCAGCTACAAGACCTCGACCAACCGCGCCCCGCGCCAGCACGGCACTGGGTGGCCGTCCGAGGAAATGTATGTCTGGCTGCGCTTGAAGCTGCTTGCCGACGTCGGCATTGTCGGGCTGCCCAACGCCGGCAAGTCGACCTTCCTCAACCGCACGACCAATGCCGTCGCCAAGGTCGGCGATTACCCCTTCACCACCATCCGCCCGCAGCTCGGCGTGGTCAGCCACAAGCAGCGCGAATTCGTCATGGCCGACATTCCGGGCCTCGTCGAAGGCGCAGCCGAGGGCGCCGGGATCGGCGACCGCTTCCTTGGCCATGTCGAGCGTTGCCGGGCGCTGCTCCATCTGGTCGATGCCGAGGGCGAGGACCCGGTCGAGGCGTGGGAGATCGTTCGCGGCGAGCTTGGTGCCTATGGCGCCGGGCTCGAGGACAAGCCCGAGCTGCTGGTACTGAGCCGGACCGACACAGTCGAGCCCAAGCAGCTCGCCAAGCTCGCCAAGAAGCTCGCCAAGGCCGCCGGCACCACGCCGCTGCTCGTCTCCGCCGTATCGGGCGAAGGGGTCGACGCGGTGATCGAGGCGCTGTTCGACCTCATCGGCGACGCCGCGAAGGATGGTGAGGAGGCGATCGAGACCCCCGAGGTGCCGTGGTCGCCGCTGGCATGATCGTCGCGATCACCGGCGCGACCGGGTTCGTCGGCGGGCATGTCCTGCGCCGTCTCCAGGAACAGGGTCATGACATTCGCGCGCTGACCCGCCGCCCGATGAAGCCGCGCGATCATGTCCGCTGGGTCCAGGGCGATCTTGCGGACGACGCTGCGCTTGCCGATCTCGTCGCCGGTGCCAGCAGCGTCATTCACATTGCCGGGGTCCTCAATGCCGCGAACGCCGCGGGGTTCGAAGAGGGCAACGTCACCGGCACCGCCAACCTCCTCGCCGCCGCTATCGCAGCGCAGGTCGGTCGCTTTGTCCATGTCAGTTCCCTCGCAGCGCGCGAGCCGCGGCTGTCACGGTACGGCGAATCGAAAGCGCGCGCCGAAACTCTGGTTCGCGCCGCCTCGATGTCATGGGCGATCGTCCGCCCGCCCGCGGTCTACGGACCCGGCGACCGCGAGACGCTCGACCTGTTCCGCATGGCGCGCAGAGGCGTCGTCCTGCTCCCCCCGGCGGGCCGCCTGTCGCTGATCCACGTCGACGATCTGGCGCGGTTGCTCGTCGAGCTTGCCGGCCCCGCTTCACCCGGCGGCCTCACGATCGAGCCCGACGACGGCCAGCCGCACGGCTATGCGCACCGCGCGTTCGGCGAAATGCTGGGTACCGCCGTGGGCAAGAAAGTCATCCCCCTCGCCACCCCCAAGCCGCTGCTTCAATTCGCAGCAGCGATCGATGGCCTCGTCCGGCGCAGGGCTGCGAAGCTGACCCCCGACCGCGTCGCCTATTTCTGCCATCCCGACTGGGTCGTCTCCCCTGCCCACCCCGCGCCCGAGCCGTGGGAACCGCGCATCGACAGCGTGGAGGGCCTCGCCGACACCGCCTCCTGGTATCGCGCCCACGGCTGGCTTTGATGATCGCCTGATTCACGCGAGCGACAGATGCTGTCGCTTCCATCGCTCACGATCAGGCTTTGATCCCGCCCCGCTTCCGCCCCATTCCGTTGCGAAAGGGGCGCCTCACCCGTAAGGCGACCCGATGACCGACCGCGATACCACTCTCGACACCGTCCAGCGCCTGATCGCGCCCTTCAACAAGAAGGAGGTTGCCGTCACCGAGGCGACCCGCTTTGCCCAGGACCTCGAATGGGACAGCCTGACCGTCCTCGACTTCGTCGCCAACGTCGAGGACGAGTTCGACATCCTCATCACGATGAACCAGCAGGCCGAGATCGAGACCGTCGGGCAGCTCGTCGACGCCGTTGGCACGCTAAAGGGCGACTGACATGGGCGACCTGTTCGACAAGTTCGATCCGCTGATCGAGACCCGCCGTTCGCTGCTGTCGACCGGCATGACCGACCCGTTCAACCTTGTCATGGAGAAGGTCGAAAGTCCGACCGTCGCCATCTGCAACGGCAAGCGGACGATCCTGCTCGGCACCTACAATTACATGGGCATGACCTTCGACCCCGACGTCATCGAGGCGGGCAAGCAGGCGCTCGAAGACTATGGTTCGGGGACGACCGGAAGCCGCGTGCTCAACGGCACCTATGCCGGTCACAGGGCGTGCGAGGAGGCGCTCAAGGACTTCTACGCGATGGACCACGCCATGGTCTTTTCGACCGGTTACCAGGCCAATCTCGGGATCATCTCGACGCTCGCCGGCAAGGATGATTATATCATCCTCGACATCGACAGCCATGCTTCGATCTATGACGGCTGCGCGCTGGGCAATGCCAACATCGTGCCCTTCCGCCACAATGACGTCGAAGCGCTCGAGAAGCGATTGAAGCGAATTCCCGAGGGCGCGGGCATATTGGTCGTGCTCGAAGGCGTCTATTCGATGCTCGGCGACATTGCGCCATTGAAGGAGATGGTCGCGGTCGCCAAGGCCGCCGGTGCGATGGTGCTGGTCGACGAGGCGCATTCGATGGGCTTCATCGGCGAGCATGGCCGGGGTGTTGCCGAGGCGCAGGGCGTGCTCGACGAGGTCGATTTCGTGATCGGTACCTTCTCCAAATCGGTCGGCACCGTCGGCGGCTTCTGCGTCTCGAACCATCCCAAGTTCGAGATATTGCGCCTCGTCTGCCGCCCCTACGTGTTCACCGCATCGCTTCCGCCGAGCGTGGTCGCCACCGCCGCGACCTCGATCCGCAAACTGATGCACGGCTCGAACAAGCGAGCGCACCTGCTCGAAAACAGCAGGAAACTGCATGGCGGGCTCAAGGCGCTCGGCTTCCAACTCGGCACCGACACGCCGCAGTCCGCGATCATCGCGGTGATCATGCCCGACCTTCAAAAGGGCGCGGCAATGTGGGAAGCGCTGCTCAACGAGGGGCTCTACGTCAACCTCGCCAGGCCTCCCGCGACGCCCGGCAACATGACCCTGCTGCGCTGTTCGCTGTGCGCCGAGCATTCCGCCGAACAGGTCGACCAGATTCTTGACATGTTCGCTGCCGCCGGCCGGGCGACGAACTGCATCCCCGCCTGACTCTTCCGCTACGCCGCGCAACAGCGTAGGCTGGCGCCATGACATCGGGGGAGGACAGGTCGTTCGACTGGGGCCGGGGCTGGGCGGCGGCTGGCGCGCTGCTGGCGACGCTCATCCTGCTCGGCATGGTCGTGCTCGTCGCGATGTCGAACAAGGCGCGCGACACCGCGCTCGATGCCGAGCGCCACGCCTATGATGTCAATCTCCTGACCCGCGACGTCGACGCGACCCTGCTCCGCTCGCAGAGCGCGCTCGGCACCTTCGTTCTCGACGAGAAGGCTCCGACCAGCGGCAACATCTATTACAGCCAGTGGCGGCTTGCGGGCGAGCAGATCAGCCAGCTCGACAAGCTCGTTGCCAAGGACGTGGCGCAGAGCCATCGGGTCGATCAGCTCGAGGCGCTTTACGAGCAGCGCGGGACGGAATTCGCGACGGCGGCGCGGTCGGTCTCGGGCAAGCATGGCACGACCGCGATCAACTTTTATTATGCGGCGACCCAGTCCCCGGTCGGTCCGGCGCTGACCGCCAAGCTGACCGAGATCGCCGACAGCGAGCGTTCGACGCTCGAATCGCATATCGCGCAAACCCAGTTCTTCTCGGCGCAGGCCGACCGGCTGACCGATTATCTGAGCTGGCTCGGAGTCCTCGCCGGAATCGGCGGGATCATCCTCGGCGCAGTCGCGATCCAGGCGCTTCGCCAGAACGCCGCGGCACGGCGCGAGGCGGAGAGCGAGTATGAACGCTCGGCGCGGCTCGAACAGGCGGTCGCCGAGCGCACCCGCGAACTGAGCGTCGCCAATGAATCGCTGAAAGCCGAGGCGATCGAGCGCCAGGCCGCCGAGGCGCAGCTGCGCCAGGTCCAGAAAATGGAAGCAGTTGGCCAGCTCACTGGCGGCATCGCCCACGACTTCAACAACATGCTGGCCGTCGTCGTCGGTGGCATCGATCTCGCGCGGCGACGGCTCAACGGCCCGCGGCGTGAAGTGATGGTCCATCTGACGAATGCCATGGAGGGCGCGACACGGGCCGCCGCGCTCACCCGCCGGCTCCTGTCCTTCGCCCGCTCCGAGCCATTACTGCCCGAGCGGGTCGACAGTTCGACGCTCGTCCAGGGCATGTCGGACCTGCTCGACCGGACGCTCGGCGAACGGATCACGGTCGCCACCCGGCTCGCGCCCGACGCCTGGCCGACCTTCGTCGATCCTCACCAGCTCGAAAACGCCATCGTCAACCTCGCCGTCAATGCCCGCGACGCGATGGAGGGAACGGGTACGCTGGTCATCGAAACGACCAATGTGACCTTGGGCGCCAACGCCGTCGGTGACATCCGCCCGGGTGACTATGTGCGGATTTCGGTGTCCGACACGGGCAGCGGGATGACGGCGGAGACGCTCGAACGCGCCTTTGAACCCTTTTTCACGACCAAGCCGGTCGGCAAGGGCACGGGCCTTGGCCTCAGCCAGATTTTCGGATTCGCGCATCAGTCCGGCGGCGAGGTCGGGATCGACAGCGAGCTTGGCAAGGGCACCACCGTGTCGCTCTACCTGCCACGGACCGACGCGCCGGCATCGACCGTCCGTCTCCATCCGGCAATGCAGCAATTGCAGCGCGGCGAAGTGGATGCGCATGTCCCCGGGGCACGGATCCTGCTCGTCGAGGACGATCCGCGGGTCCGGACCGCAACGATCGGCGCGCTCGAGGATCTCGATTATGAGCCCGTTGCCTGTGCCAGCGGCGCCGAGGCGATCGCGCTGTTCGACGGGCAGGAATTCGACCTCGTCATTTCCGACGTCATCATGCCCGAGATGACCGGCCCCGAACTTGTCCGCATCCTGAAAGCGCGCCGCGACGACATCGCGATCCTGTTCGTCACCGGCTATGTCGGCGAGGGCGAGACCGACGACCTTGCCGGCTATGAATTGTTGCGCAAGCCGTTCACCGTCGGCGCGCTGGCGACCGCGGTGGCTTCGGCGTTGTCGCGCAGCGTCAGCGTATCGCGCCCGAGCGGAGGAGCCGCGGCAGCAGGCTGACGGCGGCGAGCAGCGGGTGGTTGCGCTGCCATGGCCTGACTTCGATCTTCGTACCCGCGTGGCGGTTGATCTTCCAGATGATGTAATCGATCCCGCCGGCATACGTGGCGCTCGCCTTGGCGAGGCGGAGGACCGAAAGTGCCTTCCCCTCGATCCGCCGGCGAGTCCAGCCGCTCGCCGAACGAACCGCCGCCGCCAGGGCAGGCTGGGTGAAGGCCTGGTAGCGATCGGGATCGGCATCGACCACCGAGGTGCCGCGCGTTTTCTTCTCGGCGCGGAGCTCGGCCGAATAGGTCAGCGCGAAGGCGTGGCGCCACAAGTCGAGCTCGTCAGCCAAGTGGCCGACCGAGGGCAGCGCCGCGCCAAGCAGGGTCGGCGCGGCCCGGGCGATGGCTGTGACAGCCGTGGCGCTCGCCTCCCCATCCTTCGCCCAGACCAGCCGCGATGGCTGGGCAAAGCGCGCCCAGACCGAGACGTTGCGAGTTTCGGGCCCGTTCAGGCGGTGAAAGTCGGCCTCGCTCAGCACGGCATATTTGGCAGCAAGGCCGTCCTGCTCGAACGGGAAGACGTTGGGGGGAATCAAGCGGTTGGCGAGGCGAAGCCAGCGCTCGGGGTAGGCGCTGCGATAATCAGACACGATCAGGTAGAAATCGAGCATCAGTCCATCGAACTGGCGCTCGCGCAGGCACGAACCATAGAACAGGACGGCGCGACTTGCCCCGCCGTGCCTTGCTGCGATCGCCTCCGCCAAGCGAGTGACGCGTTCGTCGACCGGCTCGGCAAGCTCGGCCTGAACCAGCGCTTCGAGCGTCATGAAATCAGGCGGCGAGCTTGACGAACGACAGCGGCAGCGTCGATCGGAGAGTGATCGGGCGACCGATTTCGGCTCGGAAGGTCTCGCCGTCGAGGATCACGTCGGACGCCTCGCCCTCGATCGAGATTTCGTCCGAACCTTCGAGATGGACCCCGGCAAGCTTGGACCGGCTGAGCCGCCCGCGCAGGCTCGCGGCGACCGCGCGAAGCAGCAGGAACGGCCGCTGTTCGACCGCCAGCAACTTCAGCCGCCCCCGCTCGGGACCACCGACATCCGATGTCAGCAACAGCTTCTCGAGCGTCGTCACGAGCAGCAATGCATAGCGACCCGACAGCTGCCCGCCGCGGCGCACCGAGACGTTGAGCGGACTTGGCGCTGGCGGCAGGAAACCCATTTTCAGCCCGGAAAGCTGACGCACGATCAGCGCCATCGCAGCGATCACATGGCTGACGCCATTGGGAAGCCCGAGGGGGTAAATCTTGTTGC
Source organism: Pseudomonadota bacterium (assembly GCA_030775565.1). Taxonomy (GTDB): domain Bacteria; phylum Pseudomonadota; class Alphaproteobacteria; order Sphingomonadales; family Sphingomonadaceae; genus Sphingomicrobium. The sequence goes on from JALYIX010000253.1 coordinate 7,097, forward strand.
GGCAATAGAGCATCGTATCGGCGAGGCCGGCACCACCGAGGAACATGCCGATGACGGGCTTGCCCGATCCGTCGCCGTGGCGAAGCGCGATCAGCTCACGCGGGACCAGGTGCGGCGTCAAGTCGCCCTGGGCAAGCTCGACCAGCCGTTCGAACGCCGCGATCGGGTCACCATGCGAGCCGAGGTCGAGCGCGATCAGGTTGGTCTTGCCCGACGGCAGCACCGCGACCGGCGGCGGCGTATCGCCGAAGTGGCCGCCATTGTGAAGCTCGGTCAGCGCCGCCTGGACCGTCCCGTCGCCGCCGTTGATGACGAGCATCGCCGGCTTCACCCGGGCAATCGTCTTCAACGCTTCGCCAATCTGCTCGACCCGCTCAACCTCGTAATGGAAGATGTCGGGATGGTCGGCACAATAAGCCCGAACGCGCGGCAGCTGCGCGACATTGCCGGTCGACTTGGGGTTCGACAGCAAGGCAATGCGCGCGCGGCCCATCAGCTTTTCACCGGCCCGATCGACAAGCCGTGGGCGTAAAGCAAGGTGATCGAGGTCCGGGTCGGGCCATTGCCGACACGGAACCCGGTCTTGCTGAAGGCGGGCTTCAGGTTGAAGATGCTGAGCGACGGGTTGCGCGAAAAGCCGCCCCCGTCGGAGCGGTCCTTCTCATCGTTCCCGTTGAGGTCATGGTGAAGCGCAATCGCGTAGAGGCCGGGAGCCGGCACCGCGATGCAGATCGCCATCGGCGCCATCGAGCGAACCGGCACGACGACGTTGCGCAACTTGCCGTGACGAACGAGGTAGCGCGCCGGGTTGCCGTCATACAGCGTGACCTTGATCGTCCCGCTCGGCTGCTTGAAGCCGCTCACGATCACCTCGACCGATGGCTTGCCCGACAGGCACGCGGGAGCGTCCGCACCGACCACGGAGGCGGACCCGGTGGTGCCCAGCGGCAGCAGCGCGGCAAGTGCAATGAGACGTGAGACGAAATTCCGCATGATTTTCCGAACCGCTTCGCTATGGACACAAGACAGGCAGCGCCCACAGCGGGGCCAGACTGCCCCGTTGCGTTCAATGGCCGATGTTTGCGGCCAAATCATGGTATTGGGACGACCAGATCTTGCCGGGATTGATTGACCGCTATCTCGCTCGAACGATCGCAATCCCGCTGATCGGCACGCTGGTCCTCGCCTCGATGCTGTTCGTGCTCGACAAGATGCTGAAATTGTTCAGTTTTGTTATCGACAACGGCGGTCCGGTAAAGATCGTCTGGCAGATGCTGGCGAACATGCTGCCCGAATATTTCGCGCTCGGGATCCCCATCGGCCTGTTGCTCGGGATCCTCCTCGCCTTTCGCAAGCTGGCAACCTCGTCCGAACTGGACGCGTTGCGTGGCATCGGCGTGGGCTTCGGACGATTGCTGCGCGTGCCCTATGCCTTCGCCATCGGGCTGACCCTGCTCAACCTCGCGATCGTCGGCTATATCGAGCCGTGGGCGCACTACCGTTACGAACGCCTGCGGTTCGACCTGACCTCGGGCGCGCTTGGCGCCGCCATCAAGGTCGGCGAGTTTAATCATCTGGGCAAGCGCATGACGCTGCGCATCGAGAGCAGCGAGAAGAACGGGACCAAGCTCAAGGGGATCTTCCTCCAGGTCGACGAAAAGCCCGGCTCATCGGTCGCCGCAACGGCCGAGGAAGGACGATTCCTCGCGACCGACGATCCCAACACGATCCTGTTCCGGCTGCAGAAAGGCCGGCTCATCCAGCAGATGGACAAGTTCGCCGCCCCGCGCAGTCTTGCCTTCGACAGCTACGACCTGCCGATCAACCTGCCGGCGATCGACAAGTTTCGCGGGCGCGGCAAGGACGAAGAAGAACTCACGCTGGTCGAGGTCGCCAGGCGCGGTTACGGCCAGTTGCGCGCCCAAAACGCGGTCGCGGCGCAGGCCAATACCAATTACCGGCTGGTCGAGGCGCTGATGATGCTGATGCTGCCGCTGCTCGCGATCGCGCTCGCTGTTCCGCCCAAGCGCAGCACCTCGTCGCTCGGCATCTTCGTCGCTATCGTGATGGTCGTCACTTATCACAAAATTAACCAATATGGTGAGCAAATGGGGGCACAGGGACGCCTCGACCCGCTGCTCGCGCTGTGGGGCCCGTTCGTTGCCCTGATGGCGCTGATCGGCTGGATGTACCATGTCGTCGCCCATCGTCCCGGTGGCCAGCCGATCGGTGCCCTCGAGCGCTTCTTCGCCAAGGCCGGCAAGCTGGTCAAAGGGCTGGTGCGGCGACGGCGGCCAGCACCGCCCGCGGCGGCGGCGGAGGACGCCGCCTCATGATGAACCTCAACTTCATGCCATCCGGGCCGATCGCGCGCTACGCGGTGCGACTGTTCGTGACGCGGACGCTGGCGGTGCTGGCAAGCCTGGTGCTCATCCTGATGACCCTCCAGCTACTCGGCGAGAGCGGCAAGATCCTTGCCGTCCCCGGCAATGGGCAGGCGCAGCTTGGCCATTATGTGGCGCTGCGGTTGCCGATGCTGGCGTCTTTTTTCCTGCCCTTCTCGGCGCTGCTCGGGACGCTCATTGCCTTTGTCGGGCTGAACCAGAACAGCGAAGTCATCGCGATGAAGGCGGCCGGTATTTCGGCGCACCAGATCATTGCCCCGCTGGTCCTGGCGAGTGCCTTGCTCGCCGGCCTCGCCTTCCTTTTCAATGAAACCGTGGTGGTTCATTCAACGCGGGCGCTGAACGTCTGGAGCGATGCCGACTATCGCCCCGTTCCGCCCGAAACCGACATGCTTTCGAACGTCTGGATTCTCGACGGCAACGACCTCGTCCGCGCGCGCCATGTCGGCGGCTCTGGCGCCGCGCTGCATCTCGAGCGCGTCACGATCTATGACCGCGAGCGCGGCGCGCTGAAACGCGTGGTCGACGTCGCCCGGGCCGACCAGTTGCCGGGCGGCGGCGAGCTGGGCTGGACGCTCAGTGGCGTCACCACCTATGACGCCGGCATGGGCGTGGTCAGCCACGCCGACCATGCCGTGGGCTTGCGCGGGGTGAGCCCGCTGCGCTTTACCCTGGCCAAGGTGGACCCCGGCGAGCAGAGTTTCTGGCAGCTGCGCCGCTCGATCGCCGAGCTCGACGCCGCGGGCCGCCAGACCGACGAAGCGCGCAGCGGCCTGTGGCACAAGATCGCAGCCCCCGCCTCGACCATGCTGATGCCGTTGCTCGCCGCGATCGCCGCCTTTGGCCTCGCCCGCTCTGGCCAGGTGCTGCTTCGCGCGACGATCGGCATGGCGCTCGGCTTCACCTACTTCGTCGTCGATACCTTCAGCCTGTCGATGGGCAACGTGGGCATCTATCCGCCGTTCCTCGCCGCCTGGGCACCCGTGCTGCTGTTCTTGATCATTGGCGAAACGGTGCTGATCCGTTCGGAGGAATGATTAGTCGGCGAGCTCGATCCACACCGGGCAATGGTCGCTGGTCTTCTCCCACCCGCGCACATCGCGGTCGACCTCGGCCTTGCGCAGGCGCGGGGCAAGCGCCGGGCTGAGCAGCAAATGGTCGATGCGCAGGCCGGCGTTGCGCTCATAGGCGCGGCGGAAATAATCGAAGAAGGTATAAATCGTCTCGCCCGGGTGAAGCTGGCGCAGCGAGTCGGTCCAGCCTTGCGCGCCCAGCCTCGCAAAGGCTTCCCGCACTTCGGGCGCGAACAGGGCGTCATCGACCCAGCGCTCGGGTTTGTACACGTCGAGCTCGGTCGGCATGACGTTATAGTCCCCGGCGAGCACGACCGGCGCGCCGCTGTCGAGCAGATCCTGCGCGTGGACGGTGAACGCCTCGAACCACTTCAGCTTGTAGTCGAACTTGGGGCCGGGGCGCGGGTTGCCGTTGGGCAGGTAGAGGCCGCCCACGATAACTCCACCAACTGCCGCCTCGATATAGCGGCTGTGCGACGGGTCGGGATCGCCGGGCAGACCGCGGCGGGTTTCCACCGGCATGCCGATCCGGCTGAGGATCGCGACCCCGTTCCAGCTTTTCTGCCCGTGCCAGATCGCGTCATAGCCGGCGGCCGCGATCGCCTCGGCGGGAAATTTCTCGTTGGGCGCCTTGAGTTCCTGGAGGCAGACGATGTCGGGCCGCGATTCCCCGAGCCAGCGCAGCAGCACCGGCAGTCGGCCGTTGACCCCGTTCACATTGTACGTCGCGATCTTCACGCCGGCACAACGCACCAGCGCGCTTTAGGTCCGTCAGGAGGGCGCGCCACCGCGCCAGCTGCTCGCCCCGAGCCGCCCGACGAGGCGCGACAGGCTGGGGTGGTTGGCGTCGTGGAACGGCGAGGCGTCGTCGAGGACGGCGACAAGGCGGCGATGCGCCTCGCCCAGGGCATGATAGGGCAGGCTCGGCACCAGATGGTGAAGCGCATGATAGCGCAGCCCCACGGGCGCCCATAGCGCGGGTAAGGTGCCCGGCGGGGGCACGTTGACGCTGTCGAGATATTGCGCGGTGACGGTCATCGCCTCGCCGTCATTCTCCCACAAATGGGCGACCAGCGTGCGGACCTGGTTGAGCAGCATCGTGCCCGACGCGACCGCGAGGAAGATGGCGAATGCGCGCAGCGGCAGCACGCCCGTCAGCACCAGCGCCAGCAGCACGATCGACCACAGGCT
>JALYIX010000254.1 GCA_030775565.1 Pseudomonadota bacterium
GCGCAAGCGCAAGCGCGGCGAGCAGGGTTTCGCGGATCAAGCGCATGGCGGTTCCCTTCGTGACCGCCGCCGAGTGGCGGCGGGGGAGTTTTGGACACGCTAGACAGTGCGGCAGCCGTTCGATCGACAGCGCCCCCGGCCCGTCTTTTGCGCCGCGCCGTGGGGCTTCGCAATGGCCGGGTGCACCGGGATCGCGGATTGAGTGCGCCGGGGGCCCGGTCTAGCATGCGGTCCTCCCGTCCGCGAAAGACCCGCCCATGAACGCCTATCCACTGACCGTCGCCGCGCTGTTGCTGGCGCTATTCGTCTATGTCGGCGCGGTCGTCGCGGTCGGGCGCGCGAGAGGGCGGTTCAAGATCGAGGCCCCGGCGACCAGCGGCCACCCGACCTTCGACCGCCTGTTCCGCGCGCAGCAGAACACGATGGAGCAGACGGTGCTGTTCGTGCCGCTGCTGACGCTCGCCGCGGCGACCTTCGGCGACCGCGTCGGGGGGATCTTCGGACTGGTGTGGAGCGCCGGGCGGCTGCTCTAGCGCCCGCCACCCCCTCGACATCGCCCACACCCACCGCTCAGCCGATCAGGCGGGCGGATTTCACCCGAAGGCACGAAGGCGCGAAGGGATATTCGAACTGCCAGCTTTTTATAGGTGCAAAAAAAAGCGGGGTCCCGGGTCAAGCCCGGGAAGACGGTTAGGTAGGCGGGTCCATGACGGGGGCCCTTGTGCAGTCCGGGGGACTGCACGCCCCTTCATCAAGTCCGGGATGACGACGGGGCTCACACGTCGAGCGTGGCGGCTTCCTTGATGCGTCTGGCGGTGCGTTTGACGGTTTTCATTTCCTCGCGGGGTTTGTCGAGGAGGGGTTTGAGGTAGAAGCCGGTGGCGCTTTTCTTCTCCGCGGCGATCGCTTCGGGGGTGCCGACCGCGACGATGTCGCCGCCCTTGACGCCGCCGTCGGGACCGAGGTCGATGACCCAGTCGGCGGTCTTGATCACGTCGAGGTTGTGTTCGATGACGACGACGGTGTTGCCCTGCTCGACCAGCGCGTGGAGGACTTCGAGGAGTTTGCGGACGTCCTCGAAGTGGAGGCCGGTGGTGGGCTCGTCGAGAATGTAGAGGGTCTGGCCGGTGGCGCGGCGCGAGAGTTCCTTGGCGAGTTTTACGCGCTGGGCCTCGCCGCCGCTCAAGGTCGTCGCTTGCTGGCCGACCTTGACGTAGCCCAAGCCCACTTCTTGCAACATCGCCATCTTGTCGCGGATGCCGGGGACCGCCTTGAAGAATTCGACCGCGTCCTCGACGGTCATGTCGAGCACTTCGGCGATGCTCTTGCCCTTGAACTTCACTTCCAGCGTTTCGCGATTGTAGCGCTCGCCGTGGCAGACGTCGCAGGTGACGTAGACGTCGGGGAGGAAGTGCATCTCGATCTTGAGCAGGCCGTCGCCGGTGCACGCCTCGCAGCGGCCGCCCTTGACGTTGAAGCTGAAGCGGCCGGGCTTGTAGCCGCGCGCCTGGGATTCGGGGAGGCCGGCGAACCAGTCGCGGATCTGGGTGAAGGCGCCGGTGTAGGTCGCGGGGTTGGAGCGCGGGGTGCGGCCGATCGGCGACTGGTCGATGTCGATGACCTTGTCGAGATGCTCGAGCCCGGTGATCTTGTCATATTTGCCGGCGAGGATGCGGGCGCCGTTGAGGGCGCGTGCGGCGGCGGCGTAGAGCGTGTCGATGGTGAAGCTCGACTTGCCCGAGCCCGAGACGCCGGTGATGCAGGTGAAAGTGCCGAGCGGGATCGACGCGGTGACGTTGCGGAGGTTGTTGGCGGTGGCGCCGTGGACGGTGAGCTTCTTGCCATTGCCCTTGCGACGTTTCGCGGGGAGGGGGATCGAGCGGCGGCCCGAGAGATAGTCGGCGGTGAGGCTGCCTTCGCAGGCGAGGAGCTCGTCGAGCGTGCCGGCGCAGACCACTTCGCCGCCGCGTACGCCCGCGCCGGGGCCCATGTCGATGATGTGGTCGGCGTGGCGGATCGCGTCCTCGTCATGTTCGACGACGAGCACCGTGTTGCCGAGCGATTTGAGGCGCTTGAGGGTTTCGAGGAGGCGGTCGTTGTCCTTCTGGTGAAGCCCGATCGAGGGCTCGTCGAGGACGTAAAGGACGCCCGAGAGGCCGGAGCCGATCTGCGATGCCAGGCGGATGCGCTGGCTTTCGCCGCCCGACAGGGTGCCCGAGGTTCGGTCGAGGTTGAGATAGTCGAGGCCGACATTGTCGAGGAAGCCCAAGCGCTCGTTGATTTCCTTGAGGATCGCGCGGGCGATTTCGCGTTGCTGCGGGCCGAGCTGGGCTTCGAGGGTGCTGAACCAGGCGAGCGCGTCGTGAACCGAGCGGCGCGCGGACAGCGAGATATCCTCGCCGGCGATCTTGACCGAGAGGGCTTCGGGCTTGAGGCGCGCGCCGCGGCAGGTCTCGCAGGCGTGGGCGGCCTGGTAGCGGGAGAGCTCCTCGCGCGTCCAGGCGGATTCGGTCGAGGCCATGCGGCGCTCGAGGTTGCCGAGGACTCCTTCGAAGGGCTTCTTGACCTCGTAGGACTTGCGGCCGTCGATGAAGCGCAGCGTGATCGCCTTGCCGCCGGTACCGCGCAGGACGGCATATTGGGCGGCTTCGGGAAGCTCGTTCCACGGCGTGGCGAGGTCGAAGTCGTAGGCGCGGGCGAGGCTGCCCAGGACCTGCATATAATAGGGCGAGGGCGGGTTGGACTTGGCCCATGGCACAACCGCGCCCTTGGCGATCGAGAGATTATGGTTGGGGACGACGAGGTCTTCGTCGAACACCATCTTCATGCCGAGGCCGTCGCAGGCGGGGCAGGCGCCTTGCGGGGCGTTGAAGGAGAACAGGCGGGGTTCGATCTCGGCGATGGTGAAGCCCGAGACGGGGCAGGCGAATTTCTCCGAGAAGACGATGCGGCCGGGGGCGCCATAGTCTAATTTCATGCCGCTCTGGCCCCCCTCCCTTCCAGGGAGGGGTTGGGGGTGGGTGCGCGCGTCTGCGCGCCCGGACGACGCAACTTTTTCGACCGCCGAAGAACCCACCCCCGGCCCCTCCCTTGCAGGGAGGGGGGAAGGATCGGCGGGGTCGAGAAAGGCGAGGCCCTCGGCGAGTTTGAGGGCGGTTTCGAAGCTGTCGGCAAGGCGCGACTGGATACCGTCGCGGATGGCGATGCGGTCGACGACGACCTCAATGTCGTGCTTGTATTTCTTGTCGAGCGCGGGGGCGTCCTCGATCTCGTGGAAGGTGCCGTCGATGCGGACGCGGGTGAAGCCGGCGCGCTGCCACTCGGACAATTCCTTGCGATATTCGCCCTTGCGGCCGCGCACGACGGGGGCGAGGAGATAGTGGCGCGAGCCTTCGGGGAGGGCCATCGTGCGGTCGACCATCTGCGACACGGTCTGGGCCGAGATCGGGAGGCCGGTGGCGGGAGAGTAAGGCACGCCAACGCGCGCCCATAGCAGGCGCATGTAATCGTAGATCTCGGTGACGGTGGCGACGGTCGAGCGGGGGTTTTTCGACGTGGTTTTCTGCTCGATCGAGATGGCGGGGGAGAGGCCGTCGATATGCTCGACATCGGGCTTCTGCATCATCTCGAGGAACTGGCGCGCGTAAGCCGACAGGCTCTCGACGTAGCGGCGCTGGCCCTCGGCGTAGATGGTATCGAAGGCGAGTGAGGACTTGCCCGAACCCGACAGGCCGGTGATGACCGTCAGGCTGTCGCGCGGGATCTCGACGTTGACGCCCTTGAGGTTGTGCTCGCGGGCACCACGAACGCTTATATGAGTCAGCATGGGCGCGTTTGTTCCAGATTTGTTCGCGTGGAGCAAGCGCCTGAAGCGCTCGGGAAGCTCCCTTCTAAATGGGCAAAGCGGCGCCGGGTTCAACCCACCCTGGCGTCCCTTGGCAGGACAGCGACGGGCGTTTGTCGTGTTTTGCTTGAAGCCGCCCACCGAAACACCGATATAGGGTGGACACGGGGTGTGTCGTCGAGGCCCCCCGGAAGAGGAGATGAAATGCAGAACCAGTTTGACCCTCGCGTCGGTGTGAATGCCGCCAGCGTCGGTGTGCCCCGCGCGACGCGCGACGTGGGCCTCAGGTCCTACATGCTGTCCGTCTATAATTACATGGCGTCGGGCGTTCTGCTGACGGCGATCGTCGCGCTCTTGTTCGCGCCTTATGCGAGGGACGTGCTGATCAGCCAGAGCGGGCGTGGTTTGAGCGGGCTCGGCTGGCTCGTGACGCTGGCGCCATTGGGCTTCGTGTTTGCGCTGTCGCTTGGCAACCGGCGGATGCAGACCGGGACGGTCAAGGCGCTGTTCTTCGCCTTCGCGGCGGTGATGGGGCTGTCGATGTCGACCCTGTTCCTCGCCTACACCGGCGTGTCGATCGGCCAGACCTTCGCGGCGGTGACCGCGTCGTTCCTTGGCCTGTCGCTTTATGGCTACACGACCAAAAAGGATTTGTCGGGATTCGGCACTTTCCTGATCATGGGCGTGGTCGGGCTGCTGGTGGCGATGGTCATCAACATGTTCCTTCACTCGCCGGCGATGCAGTTGGCGATTTCGGCGATCGGCGTGCTGCTGTTCGCCGGGCTCACCGCCTACGATACGCAGAAGATCAAGAGCATGTACGCCTATGTTCAGGGCAGCGACATGGTCGCGAAATCGGCGGTGATGGGCGCGCTGACGCTCTACCTCGACTTCATCAACATGTTCCAGTTCATGCTGAGCTTCATGGGTAATCGCCGCTAAGCGATCGGCATGATGTTCAAAGAGGGGCCCGGCGGGAGACTGCCGGGCCCTTTTTTTGACCCTGTGCGCCACGCCCGGGCTTGACCTGTGGCGGCACCAAGTTGAACGATGGGCCGGCAACACGCCTCGTTGCGGGTCAAGCCCGGGATGACGGCAAAGCGGGAGAATTGCGATGTGCGACAGCGATGACAAGGGCTTCATCGTCGACACGTCGCTGACGCGGCGCTCGATGGTGGCCGGACTGTCGGCGGCGACGGGCGCGGGGGCGTTGCCCGGGGCGGCTCTGGCGGCGTATGTGGTCGAGCGGGACGTGATGGTGAACACCTCCGATTGGCTGGCCGACGCCGCGCTGTTC